>NZ_JAMYMP010000017.1:0-106639 GCF_040318615.1 Mesorhizobium sp. M1078 | reverse complement strand
TTCGGCCGTCGACTGAAGACCCTCAAGGGCCTCACGCCCTTTGAATACATCTGCAAAATCTGGACAAAAGAGCCCGAACGATTCAGGCTCGATCCAACCCATCCAACCTTGGGACTAAACACCTAGCTGGTGCCAAAGGTCGGCTCGCGAGTTCAAGCGGCTTGCGTTTGGCCCCGACTGGGGCGATGCTGAAGGTGGGGGAAATTGCGTATTCGCAAAAATACCTTGCTGGTGGGGACTTCTTGATGTTCGTCGACTTGTACGAAACGCTGGAGATCAGCCCAAACGCCAACTCGGAAACTCTAGAGCGCGTATTCCGTTACTTTGCGATGCGCTATCATCCGGACAATCAGAAGACTGGCGATGAAGCCCGCTTCAGCGAAATTGTGGAAGCCCATAATACGCTCAAAGATCCGGTCAAGCGGGCGCAATATGACGTCGCGTATAGAGACCATGCCGGCCTTCGTCGAGAGTTGACCCAGGAAGCCAGCAACAATAAAGGCTTCGAGCGAGATTTCGAGATTCAAGCCAAACTGCTTTCGCTGCTTTATGCGAAACGCCGGCACGACGTCAGCGATCCTGGCATCGGAGATGTAGAGCTGGAGCGCTTGTCAGACTGTCCGCGAGAACATCTCGAGTTCCACATCTGGTATCTAAAGGCGAAAGGTTGGATCGTCAGAGTGGAAAATGGGACGATCGCCATCACCGCTGAAGGTGTCGATCGCGTCAACTCTGAACGCCGCCGCGATCCGACTATTCGGCTCCTGGATCACCCATCCCCCTAGCTGCCCCTGCGCCGAGGCTTTTGGTTTCCTTCAATCGGGAGAATGGGATTCGGGCCGCTTTGGATAATTATGCAGTTCGCGAGCCAGCACCGCGACAAGCACCGAGCAGTCGAGTTCCTCGTTGAACGAAATGTGCGGGTCGGCCTCTGGCAAGATCTGAGACAAGCGTAGCGATTTCAACCTGGCTGTCTTGGCGGCACGCTCTGCGCATTCAACCTCATTGATCGCTTTCGCGGACCGCACAGCACCTCGGCGATCTCCCAACCAACACATTTCCTGGTAGCCTCATTCTCACCTCCCCCCGACGCAAATTTCTACATTCGGATGAACCATGTCGCCCTTCATTCTGATGAAGCCCAAGCTCAAACAGCGGAGGATCCACATCGAACCCGGTTCGATCCAGAATCTTGCCATGGAAGCGATCTTCGATGATATCGCCAGCGCCATCAGGGAGAGCCCCGCATAGACGCTTGGCGCCCCGTCCGCGCCTTGGTCCTCGATATGGCAGTGCATCGCCTCGAAGATCACATCATAGACGCTGCCGACCTCCTCGTTGATCTCGTCGGCACCGATTCCCTCACGCTCCGCAGATTTCATCATTTCGTCAGCGAGGTCGCTAACCGCCCCTGGATCATCAGTCATCGCGTTGGGCAGGTGCTCTGCCATCCACCGATCGAGAAAGTTGATGCCGCGTGTGCTCATCAGCCGATAAGTTCAAAGCGCATATTAGGTTCCACTACTTGACCGCTGAGACGGCCGCACCAGCCTCAGTGCATGGCTAGTGGTATCAAGATCGGCGATGAGGTGGCGATCGACGCCACCATTATTCGACGCGTCACTGACGACAGGATCAGCGTGTCGATACCGACCTACGGATTTCCGCATTCCGTTCGGGATAGCACCACGAAGGTGGTCAAAGGTCAGACCATCGAACTGATCGGCAGCGTCACACGGGTCGAGAAGGACGCCGTAACGGTAATGGCCCGGTGGTGACGGTCGCGCTTGATGTTGTGCGGCTGGTGAAGCTCTAGCTTTCCCGACCTTACCGCCCTAACGGCTGCTTCGAAAGCGAGAGAAGTTCGGCCTCATCTTTTATCCCGGCCATGTAGTTGGCAATGATCCGAGAGGCCAACCGGCCCTGCGCATCGGGTGATTGGTCGTCGACGAGTTTAAGCTGCTCGAAAACGCGCCCTAGCAAGGCCAATTCGGCAGGCTTAAAAATCCCGGCATCCACCGCTTTTCGTCTGATGGGCATAACTAGTGTTCTTCCCTCACCGTCTCAAGCCGCCAACCTGAAATCGGTTCCGGAACATTTTAGCTAAAGTGAATGTTTCAATGGTTATGAAGATCGAAGCCGACGAATGCCGGGCAGCGCCGACGCTCATCCGGCGCACTATCGAGGATCACTGTCCGCCCGGCGTGCTGCCCAGCGAGGAAGCGGTGAACGGTCTCTATGGGCCGGGGCTCATGGATGAGGCGGAAGCGCTGGCTGCTGCCATCGTCGCAACGATCGACCAGATGCAATTGCGCGTGATGGTGAAACCACCGTCTCCTAGTATCAAATAGAGACCGACACAGGGAAGTTCGCTTGTTGGTCGCTCGACGGTGGGCTCGCACCGACCGGGGCAGGTGATGCGAGCCCGGCCGAGTCTTGCGGGACCTCGACCAGCAGCGCTCACCCACTCGCTGCCGTTCTATCAACAAGCCCCCAAATTTCAGGTTCCGCTAATGTACAAAAAAGCCCACCAACCGTTGAGGTAGTGGGCAGTTTTGGGAGACACTGATATGGGAACAGTGCGACCGCCCGAAGTGTTTCGAGGCCGACGATGTTCCAAGGGGATTCAGATCCGCGCTTTCGGATCTTCAGAGAAGGGCGGTCAAGTTGCTCGCTTCGGGGGAGCTTCCAATCCTAGACGAGAAGACTGATCGCCAGCGAAAGCGACGGCATCTGCCTCATTTTCGAATGCTCGGGAATACGTTTCACCGTTCCTGCCTATGATGAGAACAACCCACTCGCCCAACGAATGGCGGATCTCTAGGAAGAGGGAAGACGAAGACGGCGGCCGGTACGTGACGCTGTCCAATGCCCTCGGGAGGCTTGTCCCGCCAGAATCGGCTCCATCATCGGAGGAATGAACTTCACGCATGCACTGACTCCCGAGACCGCGAGTCAATTAGCGCGTGCTTAATTAGTTCCGGAGCGTTTTAACGAATCGTTGACCGCGCTGTCCCAGAATAGGACGGCGCGGTCAAACCCCAACCTTGGCTGCGTAGGCGGCTTGGCATTGAGTTCCACCCCGAACTGTCGGAGCCGCCACCCACCCCACACTTATACCAGCAATGGTTGAATCAACCGTTACTGCACGTGCTTTCCAGGGCGCTCGCCTGATCGTTAGACTTTGACGGAACAAACAGGGGATTCACAGAATCTGCGTTTCGATCTACGTTGAAACATGGACGCGATCTTCGATGATATCGCCAGCGCCCTCACGGAGCCTCGCCAGGACGTGTGGCGCCCTGTCCCTCGATCTTGCCGCCAAGCTGTTCCTTGGCCTCGCAATCGGCCTAGGTGTTGGCTTCGGAATGGCGCTGGCTGGTTAAGGCGCTCCACCTCATCTCGACATCGTTTATTAGCGCGTTCTTGTATTCCTCCCGAAGCAGGCTCATCATGCAACCGCCTTGTCGGGAACTTATAGGCAGGAAGGGGTACGTCATGGAATCCGTTTGCTACGCCCAAAGCTCGATCTGCGTTTTGTCGGTCCTCGCCAGCATCGCCACCACGTTTATCGTCATGGCACCGTTCGCAGCTACGCGTCTGTTGGTGTTGACGCTACGCGAGAAAACAGTCGGCCAGCAGCTTCAGCTCGCCTAAGCGCCGCCGCGGCGACGTTGATCGTGGCGGCGGCATCGCCGGTCTTCCACGCCTTGGGCACATAACGGCGGGCAGTCATTCCTGTCCGGAACCGCTCCCAACTTGCCGGCCAGCGACACCAGGTGTTGGCCTTGGAATGGCAATCGCCGGTTAGACGAACGATACAGCCGCGACGATCTCGTTGGCGCCGGACGAACTCATGGCGACGTTGTAGGTGCTGGTCGCACCAAGTCCTGAGATGCTGCCGCAGGCGACCTGCTGGTTCACGGCTGCGCCGTGATAAGCTCCTCATGGTCTTTGGTGACGCCGGTAAAGGTGATCGAGCCTTCGGGATTGACGCCAGTCGCACCGGCAATCACGCAGCCGTTAGCGCTTACTGTCAGATTGCTAAACGTCGGCTCGTTGCCGGTCGCCGATTTGGCATTGACGGACGTGCTCGATGTGTGGCCGGTGATCGTATAGACATCGACCGCCGACGAATGAAGGTTTTGACTCCAGTCGGCGATGCAAGTGATGGTCCCGCCAGTGGTGATCTCCCTTTGGCCGATACCAAGCTGGATCGCTTGGTCAGCACCATCATTAGTCCCGGCCTGCACAGCGATGGTGCCCGTAGTGCAATCAACGGAAACAGATGATAGCGTCCTTGGCACGGTGTTCTGACGCAGGCCGTGGCACACCAGGACCACGATTTTGGTGCCGGCTGCACCCACGTCGACGGTGAAGGTATGCGGATCGGCTGGGGTGGCGAGAGCGCTGAATGTGCCCCTGTAGGTAACGACCAGGCCGGTGGGAGGGGGCGGCATGAACCGGAAAGAATTGAACATCATCATGCGGAACATTTTTCTTTTTCCTTCAGCGTTCGAACATGGCTATCGAATACGGCTCGCAAATCGAGCGGGCGATCTCTCTAACGCTTGCTGTGACATCGACAACGGCGCCATCAATCAGGTCGTCAACATTTTCAACGGCGATCTCAGATGGATCGTAGCCGCCGCCGTGGACCATTAAGTCCCTAAGGAAGTCGGAGAGCAGGCGCTTCTCGCCATCACCGGAAATGATGCGACCGCGCCTCGGTTGGCCAGAGCCGTCAACGGTCAAAATAACCTGATCCTCGCCATCGTAGGAGAACAGCGCGGGTGAAGGATCGGCCCCGGAAATAGAACGGGTGAGACCGGTTTTCAGGTCGGTGAAGTACGACACGCCGCCCGTCGTGAAATACAGTTCCTCGGTGAGGCGCTGAAGGTCCGGCGCGCCCAACGCTCGCGAGCTTATTGCTTGAATTTGGTAGGGAACGGTTTTCGTATATTCGACCGCTCCCGTTGTGCCATTGATACGCTTTAGCGTGGCGGTATCTGTCCAGACGACAAGATCACCATCGTCGTCACGGATGGCATAGCGCAAGGCATCAGAGAAGGAGGCCAGGACGGTCGAACTCTTGAACGTGCCGAGCGACGTGAGCGTGACTTTCACCAGATCGATGTCCGCGCAAAAGTAAAAATCAGCCTCGCTGCCACGGCTTTCGCCTGGGGTAACGCATTGGATGTCCGAATAGCCGCCAAAGCTGGCGATCGACTGATAGCCGCGTTCAACCGCCTCTGCCGTGAGGTGGAAGGCGAATATCTGTTGATTGCTGGAAAAGCCGACGAGGAGCGATGATCCCACGCCGACATCCGCCGAGGCAGCCGCCGGTCACTGTAGACGACGTTGCGGAATTGCTGGAGGTAGCGACAATGGCGCCCGTGCTGCCATCGATAAGGACGGGCTCCCAACCTCCAACGCCGGCAAGCTTGCGAGATAGACCAACCGATCAAGCGACCGACTGTAAGCGAAAGCAGCCGTAGTACGAATAGGCATCGTGCGGCAGGTCGAACGTGAAATATTGCCGGGCGGCCGGGATCAAATAGAGGGCGATGTCGCTGTAATTGAAGCCGTAGGCCTTGAGGTCGGCCCACACCGGAATCAGATTGTCGAAGAATATAGATCCGGAGAACGTGGTGAAGGTGTCATACTCATGGGTCGGAGCGCCGTCTTGAATCCACTCTGCCTCGAAAACAGGCGGGGCACCCAGACCGGCAATATCAAAGTCGGTGACCACGATATCGAGGTAGCCCCTGTGAGCGGAGACGTTGGTTTCGCCTTCTTCCTTCACCATGGTCGGGTCGCGCGGCTGGGTGCTTTTCCCGTCGTATGCCCGAAATTTCAAGCCTGATCCGATACCCGCTTGTGGCATCGCAAATCGCTTTGCCTTTGGCGTAGAGCTTACGCATCGTCCATGTCGAGTTTGGAACGAGAGGGCGCGCAAAACGGAGGCGAGCCGACATCTTGGCCGTGGTCGAGGTGATGGTGTCCCAATATTCGATATGGGTTGAAGTCACGGTCAGGATCGGCGGAACCCATATGTAGGCAGCAGGCAGCCGGCACTTGCCCCAGACGACCGGCAGGGTTCGGCCGTAAGCCGAAGTCGGCAGGGTTGTCTGTACGTCTGGTACCTGAGGGACGGTCGGCGCCGATGATGAGGGCGTATCCCAACCTGCCCAGTGCCCTATGGGTCTAGCATTTATCTGCCAATGCCCATGGTCAGACACTCCCAATGCAAAATTCAGTGATCAGCGCAGCGGGATTTGCGGGCTCCGTAACGATGCTGATTTCGCGGCAATGGATGACTTCCCGGCAAACGTTCACGCCGTCGTCACGTCGCGCTTTCGACCCAATGAAACGGGCAAGGGACAGCCCCGGCAGTTCGCCTGATTCAATGCCCGCCATAACGCCTTGCGCCCGGGCGGAACCGTCCAGTTCGCCCACCACGAACAGGCTGTGCGGATCTTCGGACAGCCGAAGCCATCGGCCAAGCGGTTAGCCTTCATGCTCCAGACACAGTTCCGGCTGCCAGCTGTTCGCGATGAGCTTGGCAAAGGCGCCGGGCAGGATCAGATTCCGACCGTGCGCCAGAGTTCCGAAATCGGTTGCGCGGCCCGCGAGCATCATTTGCAGGCCGCCTCTAACTCGTGTTGCAATTCGAGAGCCTGCTGAAACGACAGTTCAAACAGGTTATGGGTTTGCTCCGGCATCACCCAGTCCGGGTCGCAGCCGAGCGCATCGTACCGAGCTGGTATCGGCGACATTTCCCAAGGAAACAGACCTAACGCGCGGTGCAGTTCTAGATAATCGCGCGCCTTGTACGCCTCGATCGCCGTGGGCGTGATCCGCAACGGCTTACCCTTCGCCCTGCGACGTTTAACCGGCATCGAAAACACCCCTCCGGTTAGAGCGCAAGCCCGGCGGCCGAGTGCGGCTTGGCGGCACTTCAACATCAAGGTCCAGTTCCCTGACCAACCTTGCGAACCCCGTCCGAGCGTCTTTCTCGATGCCTACCGCTGGGTGAGCACGGACGTTTTTGCGATCGTCAACGGTCGTGATTCCTTCCTTGTCGATCACGGCTCGGGCCTGCTGCGAACGGTCCCACGCTTCGGCCGCGAGCTGCAGCAGCCGAAGATGGTGCCCCTCCAATTCGAAATCGGTGACGACGCTACGCCACCACTTCGCGGCCTCGTTAGACAGGTGTGCAGGTGGGTTTGGTCCGCGTCTTTTCATGGCTCAATCGTTGGTGAGGGGAAACGGGGGCACCGTTCGGCAAAATAAAGCTGGGGAACCGGTCGCATGGATGCTTCTATGCAGCTTTTGAGATCTCCCCCCGGCATCAGTGCAGCACTGGCTCGCGGGCTTTGACCCAGCGATCGACTTCGAAGATGATCAGGTCCATCTCGTTGTTCGAAAGCTTGCGGCAGATCTCGTCTCCACCCGAAGCATCACCCGGACCATTAGCGTCTTGGTGGCGTCGGACACGACCATGATCAAGGCTTCGCAGGTCGTCTGCCGGCCGGCACCCGCACGCGCGCTTTCGACATGATCTTCGCAGTCGATAGCGCGCGGGCTTCAACGAGGCTGAGGCGCTCCTCTAGCTCATAGCGCTTGAGATACTGGCCGCTTCCTCGGCTGCCATCTCTCCAAGAATATGCGCAACTGCAGTTTTGAGAGCGATGATCGGGTTGCTCGCCTCTTCGTCGATCTTCTTGAGTAGGTCATCTAGAGACTGAAGTGCCTGCTCGCGATTCACCTTCGTTGCCTGGTCTGGTGTGAGGCGCTCGCCGCGCTGATGTCGGCCGATCAAGGCGCGGGCTTCCATCCTGCGCATTTCTTCCTGCGGGACATAACGAGTCGCGTCTGGTGCATTGATCGAGGTCATGGCGCCGTCGAACGCGTGAATGGCTTTGCTCGATCCTGCGTTCATTTGCTTGCCTCCTGCCGAGTCCATACAGGTGCGGGCGCCAGCGCGGCGTGTCTGACGAGGTTGCGAGCCGTATAGATCGAGCTGTTGATGATGTTTCCGCAAACTGACGGAAGCCGGCGAGGCAACTTCACACCGGCGGCAACAGAAGCGGCATGGAGAGCGCTTCCCAGTCCGAGAAGGGTTTCGAGTTCACCCAGCTTGTCGGACACCGCATCGGAAAATCTGTCCAATGCCGAGGCTAGGAAGGCATGCGTATCCTGGTCGTAGCGCTCACGAAGTGACGAACGCTTTTCTGCTGCGTCTTTCTCGGCTTTGAAGAGCGGCTCCAGGGTCAAGCCGATCTCTTCCACCTCACGCAGGGTGATCACGGGCGGTTGGCCTGGCACCTGGGCATAGAGTTGGCGTGTGGCTTCGATGTGTCGGGCCTGACCTGCCTCTCGCTGGGAGACGGCATGCTGCCAGGCTGCATCAGCTTCTGAAATAGCTGCTGGCTTAGCTGGAATCTTCAGAATACTAGCGAAGTCGGTCTCAGATGTTTTTGGCGTTCTGGCGAGCATGCTGTCACTCCTTGTCGATTGGGACTCTACGCCCGGAAGCAACGGCTGATGATAACGCGTCAGCGGCTATTCGAATGATCACTCTGCCGATCCGCTTTCGATTGCGGCTACCTGCCTCGTCTACTGCGCCCGCCTCCAGCATCAGGTTGATCAGCGGGAAATCGACTTGGATAGGCAAAATGATGCCGCCCAACTCCTTGCGTTCCTTGTGGCGGGCTTGGCGCTCACGACCGAGCTTTCGGCGTCTTCCAAGACGATCGTCTGACGTACCGCTCATGGGCACGCCCCGATGGCTGTCGGAACCAAAGTCGTTAAGCAAAGTTTCCTTATCGAAGGGCGTTTTAGGTTTTTGGAGAACTCGAAATGAAGACGATCATCTTGGGCGCATTGGCGCTTTGCTTGGCTGCCCCTGCGGTCGCGTCCGCAGAAGAAGGCATCGTCATCCAGACCCAGCGGCATCACCACCGCCATTATTGGGACGAAAACAATAACGACCGTGTGGTCATCTATCGGAACGGGCATCGTCTCCATCGCCGCCATCATGGCGAGCAGGCGTTTTACGACAATGGCGAGCGCGCTTGGCGCCGGCATCATCACCGGTCCAGCGACGTTGTGGTCACCGGATCGATCAACCGTCCGATGCATCACCGCCGTCACGTCGTCATCCAGCAGGACGACAACAGCGATTATGACACCGACTATTGATCGCAGTCTGACGGCCCGGCCTCTCGACTTCGACGGGAGCCGGGCATCGGAGGGAGGAGTTTCGCCGTGACGATGCTGTTTCAACCCTTGGACTCGGACGGTCACAGGCGCAGCGAGCTTTACCATGCGGCGCGTCTGGCGATGCTCCAGTGTCGTGTGCTGATGCGCTTTGACAGGGTCGAAGACGCAGCGGACAAGGTCCAGGCAGCGGCCGAGCTGTTCGCTGAGGCGGCTCGACCTGCCGGAAGCACTCAAACGCTCGGGATGTGAGCGCCAAGTCGGGCAGCGGAACCGGCAGGCGGCAACGCGCGTTGCCGTTGCATGGTCGACTATCTCAAAATTGTACTGAACGAACTGTGTCCTGCCTGGCTCATGCGGAAGGCGGTCGATGCGGACGTTCGCCCTGTTGAGCAGCAGCCACCCATAAGCGATCTGATAGGTGCGGCGCCGCCGATGCGATATGGTGGGCCGGTGCGTTCCGAACCTCCCGACCACAGGCTTCCCGAGTCCCAGCTGTAGCGCCGCGACGTTGGCCTTGATGGGAAGAGCGCCGACATCCGGTCTTGGCGCCTCTTCCCTCCAAAGCCCCTTGCGACGTTTCGTGACGGTTTCGGCTTTCGCGATTTCCTCCGGTCTAAGGTCTTGGTCTAGGTCTAAGGTCTTGGTCTTGGTGTGTGGACAGGGTGTCACAGGGTGTGAAAGTACCCCTACACAGGGTGTGGGCAGGGTCAGGACAGGGTGTCATTGGCCCCCCGCACGATCCTGGTGCCCATCAGCCGCGACGTGTCGCCGAGCATCTGGGAGACCGATTTCGAGTTGCCTGCGGCCTTCGCTGCCTTCTCCGCTGCCTTCTGCGCCTCACGCTGGATTCTGACCTCGTTGGCCTCATCGAACGCTGCCACCGCCTTCTCTCGCAGCTTTTCGCTTTCGATCGCCTGGAGCCGTCGGCGCGTGCCGAGGGCATGGTCATCGTTTGTCGGCGGGTTGTGGCGGAACCAGCGCTCGATCAAGATCACGTCGCCATCGGGATCATGATCGATCAACCCCACCTCCAAGAGCTCCCGGAGAACGCTCTCGTATGCTGCATCTGTCCAGCACAGATCGGCACAGGCGTAACCGCGCGGGAGTTCGTAAACCCCTGCGCTGGTCACGTGTGCATTGCAGCAAGTAGAGGAAGCCGACCTTTGCCTCGTCCGGCAGTCCGATGAAGCGACGGGATCGCCAAACGGCCGGCGCCAACTTAGTGAACTGGCGCCCGCTCATTTGGCACCGCCTTGCTTCTTCGGATGCAACGCGCGCCGATGGGCTCGCTTATGATGCAACCGACACAGCCAGATCACAGCGGCTGGCTTCTCATAGTCGGGGTGATGCCCGTCTGACTTGGGATCGCCGCAGACTTTGCACGGCTGTCGCTTCACCAGGCCGCGCCGGATCGCAGCAGCGAGGCAGGAGTGCGCCCACACAGCCTTTTGGTTTGCTTCCTTCCAGCGAGCTTGGCTGGTAGCTGGAGCTTGCCGTTTAGACGACGGTGTGGCACTATCCGAATTCTCAGAAGCTGCCAAGCTTGAGACTTCGAAGCCGGTGAGCGTGGTTGCACACGCCGCCGGTTTTTCGATTTTCTGGTCCATTAGCTCGCCCTCGCTTTGATGAGGTCGGCCTCACGGATGGCCTGGATTGCCTCCAGCGCGGTCAAACCGAGCCGCTCTTTCACGTCGACGATTGCGGGACGTGGGCGGCTCTGCTTCGGCGTGGTGGCGAGCCATAGAGCGGCCTCGCCGATCAATGCCGTGTTCTCGTGATCGATGCCGCTCGTCATCAGGCTGCCTCTCCTTTTGGAAAAACGCCATCAGCACGCCGCGCTCTGCGACCCACCGTCCGCCGACTTTTTTTCGCCGGGATCTGGTCTGTTTCCAGCAAGTGAAATGCACGCCTGCGATTAGTGCCGAGTTCGCGGGCAATAGCCTCTGCGCCCCAAATGAGCGCCATTGTCTTTTCCGAGTTTACCGTCATGCTTTAGTTCCTTCTGTTGAGATAACCAAGTACGTTTTACGTACTTATTGCCGCAAAAAACGCGGCTACTTACTCCAGAGTTGAGCTAGGTGATCGTTAACGCGAAGCACGGCCAGGGCGGCAGAGCGCGCGCGTATCAGTGTCTTCGTGAGCGCATCAAAGGCATTCTTATCGTCAGCGCCAGAGACTATGCTGATTTGAAAATGGCCGATCCCAACTTCTTCCGGACGAATTACGAGAAAGCAGGGGCGCCCGTTTTTCATCGCGCCATCGATCATCGATTGAAACTGCTCTCGGCGAATGCCATCCGAAACTTGCAGCAGGACGCCTATGGGCATGTGGAAGTGGCGGGTGAGGCCCGCGACCAAACAAGCGATGATCGCCTCGTCTCTGGAGAAACGCCGATGCGTTCCAGTGCCCGCGCGTTCGGTGGATTCATCCGCAAGGATAACGCCGGCCTCGGCCCAAAGCTGGACCGACCGGCGCTTCGAGTGTGTCATGTCAGTCAGGTCTGCCAGAGAGAAAGTGTTCGTCACGATTCGGTAACTCCAACCAAGTACGTTCTACGTTCTTCACATACGTTCCGCCCTACGTCAAGGTGTTGGCGGGAATTTGCAGGAGGTTCGGGCATGTCTATTCGCAAGCGGAAGTGGACAAATGCAAAGGGCGTCGAGCAGGAGGCCTGGGTCGCCGACTATTTCGACGCGAAGGGGGTCCGGCGCCTAAAGACCTTCGCGAAAAAGAAGGATGCCGATGCGTTTGCCAGCAAGACTGACGTCGAGGTCCGCGAAGGCGTCCACGTCGCGGACCGCGACACGGTGAGCATCAAGAAGGCGGGCGGGCTATGGATCGCCACGGGCGAGGGCGAAGGGCTGGAGCGCAGCACCATCAACCAACGCCGCCATCACATGAAGCACCACATTGAACCCTTTATCGGCGATACGTTGTTGTCGAAGGTCGATCCACGCGCCTTTCAGGATACGCTGCGCGCCGAAGGCCGATCGACTGCAATGGTCAAGAAGGTTCTCACAAGCCTGTCCTCCATCCTTACCGACGCCATCGAACGCAAGCTGGCCACTAGAAATCCGGTTCGGGACATGCGGCGGGCGCATAAGGGCAGGGAGGCCAGGACAGAGAAGCGGCAGAAAGGCAAAATTCGGGTTGGAGTCGATGTTCCGGCGCCAGAGGAAATCAAGCGCATGATTGCCGAGCTGACCGACCATTGGCGCCCCTTGCTGCTGACGGCCATATTCACAGGCTTGAGATCGTCGGAGATCCGGGGGCTGCGCTGGCAGGACTATGATCCACAGGCCTCCACAATCACCGTGCACCAACGGGCTGACGAGTTCGGGGTGATAGGTGCGCCGAAATCGGCGGCAGGCACGCGCACCATTCCTATCCCGTCAATCCTGAACACCGGACTCAAGGAATGGCGATTGAAAACCTACAGCCGCAGCCCGAAGGAAAATCCGCTCGGTCTGGTCTTTGTGAACCCGGACGGCAAGCCGCGCTCGCATACCAACATCATCAACAAGGGCTTGATTCCGGCAATGAAGCGGGCAGGCGTGGTGACGGCGGACGGGTCGGCGAAATATACAGGCCTTCACGCATTAAGACATTTTTATGCATCATGGTGTATAAATCCTAAAGAAAGTGGCGGGTTGGGTCTGCCGCTGAAAGCGGTGCAAGAGCGCATGGGGCACTCGTCGGTGATGATGACGGCGGACGTTTACGGCCACTTGTTCCCGCGCGGGGATGACGGTAAAGAGCTCGACGTGGCGGCGGCGCTGCTGGCATGACTGCGACATAACTGCGACATGAAGGCAAAAGATCGTTGGATATCAACACCGGACAGAGGACTGCAAATCCTTGCACCCCGGTTCGATTCCGGGCGAGGCCTCCAGTCGCTTCAGCTCCCGCATGCCGGGGGCTTGAGTTCCGGTCGAATGCGCCGCAGTGTCGGCGCGACAAGCGCATTTCAGCGCATTGGCTTTTGACGGATTGGTTGGGACATGAGCGCTGATTTCTCCGAACTTCGCGTCAAGATGGTCGACGGCCAGGTCCGCACCACCGATGTGACCGACGCAGCATTGCTCGATGCCATGCTTGCCGTGCCGCGCGAGGCCTTTGTCGGGGCCGGCCAACAGGCTCTCGCCTATATCGACGAGGATATCCGCATCTCCGACGGCCCCGATGGCAGCGGTGCGCGCTACCTCATGGAGCCGTCGCCACTGGCCAAGCTTTTGCAGTTGGCCGAGATCGACGCCGGCGATTCGGTGCTCGATGTCGGCTGCGGCACCGGTTATTCCGCGGCGCTGCTGTCCAGGCTGGCCAAATCCGTCGTGGCGCTGGAAAGCGATACCACACTGGCGGAAGCAGCCAAAGCGGCGCTTTCGGCGCAGGGCTGCGATAACGTCACCGTGGTCACCGGCCCACTGCCGCAAGGTCATGCCGCCAAGGCGCCCTACAATGTGATTCTCATCGGCGGCAGCGTCGAGAAAGTGCCTGCGGCGCTGCTTGACCAGCTTGCCGAAGGCGGCCGGCTGGTGGCTGTGGAAGGGCAGGGCAATGCGGGCGTAGCCCGGCTCTTTTTCAATGCAGGGGGGGTTGTAACCGGAAGACGGGCATTTAATGCGGCAATTAAGCCACTACCCGGATTTGAACGCATTCATGCCTTCGAGTTCTAAGTGATTTTGCCTTGCAGCAAAGACTCTGTCATGTTGGCTTGCGATTGAACAATCGTTGCTGATTAGTTAACCGGGGTTTCGGGAGGCTGTCAGCGGGGGAACGATACATCGACGCGGCGCTGGCCGATCCCTAGGGATGGGCTGGCGTGGCGTGGTTCCCGTGCAAAACGAATGAGGGATATAAAGTGCCGTCCTTAGCCAAGAGTTTGTTTGTTACTGTCCTCATTTCCGCGACAGCGCTTTCGCCGATAGCCGCCTCGGCGGAAACCATTCTCGGCGCGCTTTCCAAGGCCTACCAGAACAATTCCTCGCTGAATTGGGCCCGTGCCGGCGTGCGCGTCACCGATGAGGGCGTGGCGATCGCCAAGTCGGGCTATCGCCCGGTGATCACTGGTTCGGCTGATATCGATTACACCTCCAGGCACCTGAACGGCAGGAACGCGAGCCTGGCATTGACCACCGGCAGCTTCGGCGTTCGGATTGATCAGACGCTGTTCGACGGCTTCCAGACCAAGAACAGGGTCGCGTCGGCCGCTGCACAGGTGAGGGCCTCGGTCGAGGGCCTGCGCAACACCGAAGAGAACACGCTGTTCAACGCGGCGAGCGCCTATATGGACGTGATTCGCGACCGCCAGGTGGCGGTGCTGACCGAACAGAATCTGCAGTTCCTGACCGAGCAGGCGCGCGCGGCACGCTCGCGCTTCGAGGTCGGCGAGGGCACGCGCACCGATGTGGCGCAGGCCGACGCGTCGCGTTCGGCCGCGGTGGCGCAATTGAGTGCCGCCCGTGCGCAGGCTCTGGCCAGTGCGGCAACCTATCATCAGATCGTCGGTGACGAGCCGGGCAAGCTCAAGGCCGCGTCGCCGTTGGCGAAGCTGTTGCCGAGGAGTCTCGAGGCGGCGATCGGCATTGCATCGAACGAGCATCCGGCCATCCTGGCCGCCCTACATTCCGTCGATGCAGCCGGATTTGATGTAAAGACGCAGGAGGGTGCGTTGCTGCCGCAGTTGACTGCCAGTGCCGGCCTTTCCCATGTCTATCAAAATACCGTACCTAGCGCGGGGGATTCGGACGGCGATTCCAATGCCGCCACCGTTGGCGCGACGCTGACCGTTCCGATCTATTCGGGCGGCCGTACCTCCGCACTCGTTCGTCAGTCGAAGGAATCGCTCAGCCAAGCTCGCATCGAGGTGGATGTCAGCCGTGACTCGGTGCGCCAGGCCGTGACCTCGGCATGGACGCAATACATCGCAGCGCGTGAAAGCGTCGACGCTAATCGGCAGGTGATCGCGGCCGCACAGTTGGCGCTCAACGGCGTCATCGAGGAGCGCAATGTCGGACAGCGCACCACGCTCGACGTGTTGAATGCCCAGAACGCCGTCATCTCGGCAAAGATCGACCTCGCCAGCTCCGAGCGCGATGTGGTTGTAGCGAGCTACGCCATCCTGTCGGCCATGGGCCGCCTGTCGGCCGATCGCCTGGCGTTGAATGTGGTGAAGTACAAGCCTGAAGAGCACTACAGAGCCGTCAAGGACAAATGGATCGGGCTGCGTACGCCGGACGGTCGTTGATCGCGACTGAGCGGTTCAAATCCCGCCAAGATTGAAAGTATCGTAGCGCCGCGCTTCCCAAGGATGCGCGGCGTTTGTCTTTTGTAGCCTAAATTGTTGAAATCCGGCGTCTTCCGAGATTGGGGATTCTCGGATGGCGATCCGTCGGCTACGCTGTCGCCATGATTCGTATCCGGCTTTGCCGGACAGGAATCCAGGAACGGGTCACTACAGCGCCACGCGTCCGATGGATGCGCAAAGGAGGCTGTAGAACTTTGATTTTGCGCCTGATCCTCTTCGAAAATCGAAGATCGATTTTCGGGATCATGCGCGGCGGCGGCGGGTGTGACGATGGCGACGGCAAGCAGCGCACAGCGCGAACCTTCCATGGAAGAAATACTGGCTTCCATCAGGAGGATCATCGAAGACAGCGACACCGGCCGCAAGCTGCCGGGCGACGCCGATGAGTTGCGCCAGGACCTTGTGCCGGCCGCCGGGCCTGTTTCGGATGTCGAGGCCTTCCGCAGCGAATTGCACAGCTCGACCGAAAGCAAGAAGCCGGTGACGCTGGCCGAGGTGCAGGCCCAACTGGCCGAGCCGGTGGTTGCGCGGCTGGAGCCGCGCCCCGAGCCGTCGCCAGTGAAGCCTGCCATTGCGGCAAATGCCACGACCGCCGCGCCACCCGCGCATGCTCCGATGACATTGGCGGAAGTAAGCGCCAAGATAGCCAGTGAGCCAGCTCCCGCCGTCAGGGCAGAAGCTGCAGTGCGGGCAAAGGCGGAAACCACCGACTCGATCGTCACCGATTGGCGCCGCGAAATCGCGGCCGTTGGCAATCAGACAAAACCGGCTGAGACAGTACGGCAGCCGGAGATCAGGCAGCCAGAGACTGAAAATCGGCAGGCAGCAATCGCGGAGGTCGAGGCTTTCGAAGACGATCTCGCTGCCGAGCCGGCTTTCGAGCCTCATCCTTCGCGCAGCGAGCACGCGCGCCCGGCCGATACAACTCCGGTTCGGCCGGCGATCGTTTCGGAACATACGGGACGGCAGGTCGCTGCGGCCTTCGGCGAGCTCTCCGACGCCTTTGCCAGCCGCAGCAAGAAGACCTTCGACGAGATGGCCGAGGAGATGCTGCGGCCGATGTTGCAGGACTGGCTGGACAACAACCTTCCGACGCTGGTCGAGCGCCTGGTACGCGAAGAAATCGAGCGCGTCGCGCGCGGCGCGCAGTAGGCATTACCACAGCCCGTTCCGGATTAAAGCGCCGCCTTCGGGCGGAGCTTTCGCTGCAGGTCAGCTTCCGGCCGATGTCGCGAACACGATCAGGTTACCGTCGGGATCGCTGACGATGAAGGTGCGGGCATGGCCTTCCCGTTGAAATGACCAGGGCCCCGCCTATCTGCGTTGAAGGACTGAGGCAGCCCTCGCGGTTGACTTGGCCAAAACCTTCCGATTTACACCGGGTCAGCAAAACTCCCGACCGCGCGGACCACTTTCCCATGCTTGAAAAGACCTACGACGCCAAGACCGTCGAACCCAAGATCGCCAAAATATGGGAAGAGGCGGACGCATTTCGCGCCGGCGCAGGTGCGGAAGAGGGGGCCGAGGCCTTTACCATCGTCATCCCGCCGCCCAACGTCACCGGCTCGCTGCATATGGGCCACGCACTCAACAACACGCTGCAGGACATACTCGTGCGCTTTGAGCGCATGCGCGGCAAGAACGTGCTGTGGCAGCCGGGCATGGACCATGCCGGCATCGCCACGCAGATGGTGGTCGAGCGCCAGCTGATGGAGAAACAGATCCATCGCCGCGATCTCACCCGCGAGCAGTTCATCGAGAAGGTCTGGGAGTGGAAGGCCGAGTCCGGCGGCGCCATCTTCAACCAGCTGAAGCGGCTCGGCGCCTCGGCCGACTGGTCGCGTGAACGTTTTACCATGGATGAAGGCCTGTCCAAGGCCGTGCTCGAAGTATTCGTCAGCCTCTACAAGGAAGGGCTGATCTACAAGGACAAGCGCCTTGTGAACTGGGACCCGAAGCTGTTGACGGCGATCTCCGACCTGGAGGTCGAGCCCCAGGAGATTAACGGCAATCTCTGGCACTTCCGCTATCCAATCGAAGGCGAGACTTTCGATCCGGAAAATTCGGCGACCTTCATTACCGTGGCGACGACACGGCCCGAGACGATGCTTGGCGATACGGCGGTCGCCGTGCACCCGGACGACGAGCGCTACCGGCATCTGGTCGGGAAAAATGTCGTGCTGCCGATCGTCGGCCGGAAAATCCCGGTTGTGGCTGACGAGTATTCCGACCCGGAAAAGGGTTCCGGCGCGGTCAAGATCACGCCGGCGCACGACTTCAACGATTTCGAGGTCGGCAAGCGCCACAAGCTGCCGGCGATCAACATCCTGACCATCGAGGCGGCAATAACGCTCAGGAATAATGAGGATTTTCTCGCCGGGCTCGACGTGACGCCGGAGCGTCAGGCCGTCTGGGACGAGCTCGACGGTCTCGACCGTTTCGTCGCGCGCAAGAAAATCGTCGAGCTGATGGAGACCGGCGGCTTCCTCGACAAGATCGAGCCGCACCGCCACACCGTGCCGCATGGCGACCGCGGCGGCGTGCCGATCGAGCCGTTTCTGACCGAGCAGTGGTATGCAAACGCCGCCGAGCTCGCCAAGCCGGCGATCGCATCGGTGCGTGAAGGCCGTACCAACTTCGTGCCGAAGAACTGGGAAAAGACCTATTTTGACTGGATGGAGAACATTCAGCCCTGGTGTATTTCACGCCAGCTGTGGTGGGGTCATCAGATCCCGGCCTGGTACGGGCCGGACGGCCGCGTCTTCGTCGAGAAGACCGACGAAGAGGCGCTGGGCGCCGCGATTGAATATTATCTGGCGCTGGAAGGCCCGTGGAAGGCCTGGGTCGAGGACAAGCTCGAGACCTTCAAGCCGGGCGAAATCCTGAGCCGCGACGAGGATGTGCTCGACACCTGGTTCTCGTCCGCACTGTGGCCGTTCTCGACACTGGGCTGGCCGGATCACACGCCGGAGCTGAAGACCTATTACCAGACCGACGTGCTGGTGACCGGTTTCGACATCATCTTCTTCTGGGTCGCCCGGATGATGATGATGGGCCTGCATTTCATGCACGAGGAGCCGTTCCACACCGTCTATGTGCATGCGCTGGTGCGCGATAAGAACGGGCAGAAGATGTCGAAGTCGAAAGGCAACGTCATCGATCCGCTCGACCTCATCGACGAGTTTGGCGCCGATGCACTGCGCTTCACGCTGACGGTGATGGCGGCGCAGGGGCGCGACGTGAAACTCGATCCGGCGCGCATCGCCGGCTACCGCAATTTCGGTACCAAGCTGTGGAACGCGACACGCTTTGCCGAGATGAACGAGGTCGCGCGCAATGACGATTTTTGGCTGAACGACGCCAAGTTGCCGGTCAACCGCTGGATTCTGACCGAATTGACCCGGGCGTCGCACGCGATCACCGAGGGCATCACCTCATACCGCTTCAACGAGGCGGCAGGGGCTGCCTACCGCTTCGTCTGGAACCTGTTTTGCGACTGGTATCTCGAACTGCTCAAGCCGGTGTTCATGGGCACTGACGAGGCGGCCAAAGCCGAAAGCCGCGCCTGCGTCGCCTTCGTGCTCGACGAGATCTACAAGCTGCTTCACCCCATGATGCCGTTCATGACGGAGGAGCTGTGGGCGCAGACGGCAGGTGAGGGCAGGACGCGCGCAACGCTGCTGTGCCACGCCGCCTGGCCGTCGCCCGACTTCGAGGACGCCGATGCAGCCGCCGACATCAACTGGCTGGTCGATCTGGTGTCCGGTATTCGCTCCGTGCGCTCTGAAATGAACGTGCCGCCGGCGGCGATCGCGCCGCTGGTGGTGGTCGGCGCCAGCGCCGAGACTCACCAGAGGCTGGAACGCCATGCGTCCGCCATCAAGCGGCTGGCGCGGGTCGGCGACATCTCGCTGCAGGACGCCGCACCCAAGGGCTCGGCCCAGATCGTGCTCAACGAGGCGACGATCTGCCTGCCGCTCGGCAGCCTGATCGATCTGTCCGCCGAGGCGGCGCGGCTGCAGAAGGAACTGGCCAAGGTGACCGAGGAAATCGCGCGGCTGCACAAGAAGCTGTCGAACGAACGGTTCGTCGCCAGCGCGCCGGAAGAGATCGTCGCGGCCGAGCGCGAAAAACTCGCGGAATACCGTGATCAGCAGGAGAAGCTTTCGGTGGCGTTGACCCGGGTGCGCGACGCCGGCTGAGCGCCGGATTCGCGGTGCCTGGGAACAGCGTCAAGGCAGGTCTTGTGCCAGAAAAACAGGCATTCCGTAACGTTAATGTTGACGTAAACGGAAAGTTTGCGCCCCATTGTTGCCATAATGTAACAATGGGGCCTAATGCCGGTAAAACAGCCGGGTTTTATACTGTTTAGAGCGGTTTTTCATGATTTTTTGCGCCGATTGCCGCTCAAATGGCCATTTTCCGGCATGCTTGCGCGGCGCGCCACTTTGTCCGAAATGCGTTCCGCAAGTGCGTACATGTACGCTATTTCAATTCATTGTTGCACCGTTAACCCGAATTGGTTCTACTGGAATTTCGGGGAGGACATCCATGAACAATTTGCGTTTGAAAACACTGCTGGGGGCGGGGTGTTTTTCGCTGGGCCTGATCGGTTCCGCGCATGCCGGCGGCATCGAGCGCGGTGGCTACGACATCGACCTTCTGTTTGACCCAGCTCCGTTCGCCACGGAAGCCGAGGCGACTTATGTGATGCCACAGCGCAAGCTCAAGAACGCGGTCGATACCGATCCGAGTGACGGCGATCTTACATTCCTGGGCAGCACGGCGAAAGACAGCAAGAGCTACTGGGTGCCGCGCATCGGCGTCAAGGCCGAGGTCGTCAAGGGCGTCGACTGCATGTTCGACTACTCGCAGCCGTGGGGCGCGCACACAAATCCGGGTCTGTGGGCCGGTGCCGAGTCCAACATGGAAACCGACATCAAGAGCAACAACTACGCCGGCACTTGTTCTTACAAGATGGATGCCGGCAAAGGCCAGGTTCGCTTCATCGGCGGCGTTTATTACCAGGAAGTCTATGGCTTCAAGGAAGACCTGGTGTCGCCGCTGGTACCGGGTTTCCAGGGAACCGGCCGTGTTGATCTCAAGGGCACGGGCTGGGGCTGGCGCGCCGGCCTTGCCTATGAAATCCCAGAAATCGCGCTGCGCGCCAGCCTCGTCTACAATTCGCGGGTCAAGCTCGACAACATCTCAGGCACGCTGGACTTGACGCATGTTGGCCTTGTCGTGCTGCCGATCTATGGTGCGACGCAGTACATGCCGGATACGGTGGAATTGAAGTTGCAGTCAGGCATTGCGCCCGGCTGGCTCGCCTTCGGTTCGCTCAAATGGGTCAACTGGAGCCTGCTGCAGAGTGTTCCGATTTGCGTCGTAGGTACTCCCGCTGCGGCATGCGTTACGGGTGATGCTCTGCATTCAGGCCAGATTACCTCGCTGGACCTGATGTATCGCGATGGCTGGACGGTTACGGGCGGCATCGGCCACAAGTTCAACGATGAGTGGAGCGCGGCCGGCCAGCTTTCCTGGGATCGCGGCACATCACACGGCTACGGCTCGCAGACCGACACCTGGACGTTGGGCGGCGGCGTCGCCTACACGCCTTCGCGCAATATCGAAGTGCGTCTGGCCGGCGCGGTCGGCGTGCTGACCAGCGGCCATTCAGGGGTCGTGAATGGCGACAACGGCTACCAAGCCGGCACTGACGTCAGCTATGATTTCGGCAACGATCTGGTCACGGCCATTTCTGGCGGCCTCAAGATCAACTTCTAAGCCTCTGAAAATTCACACAAAGGCCGGGCACTTGCCCGGCCTTTTTCGTTTGAGGCACGGTGTTGAGCCGTGCCGCCACGCGCCGGCGTTGCAAATCCGTCTCATCACTTTCGCCTCTCGCGATTGTGACGTTTTGGCAACAGTTCCCGGCCAACCCCCGCGCTGCGGCCCCGGCCGAAGAAATTGCCCATTTCCCGCCATAAACCCGGCGCACCTCGAATTTGTCTCGGGACACGCGCCAGAAGGCTCGGCGATGGGGCAGGCCGCACCGCCCGCGGCAAGGAAGAGTATGGACGCCAGAGTCATTTCCAAGGCCAAGCTCCCTAGCCGCCATGTGACCGTCGGTCCGGCGCGTGCGCCGCACCGTTCGTATCTCTATGCCATGGGCCTGTCTGCGGCCGAGATCGCGCAGCCGCTGGTCGGCGTTGCCTCCTGCTGGAACGAGGCGGCGCCTTGCAACATCTCGCTGATGCGCCAGGCGCAAGTGGTCAAGAAAGGTGTGGCGGCCGCAAACGGCACGCCGCGCGAATTCTGCACCATCACCGTCACCGACGGCATCGCCATGGGGCACCAGGGCATGAAGTCGTCGCTGGTGTCGCGCGATGTCATTGCCGATTCGGTCGAACTCACCATGCGGGGCCATTGCTACGATGCGCTGGTCGGCCTTGCCGGCTGCGACAAGTCGCTGCCCGGTATGATGATGGCCATGGTGCGGCTCAACGTGCCGTCGATCTTCATCTATGGCGGCTCGATCCTGCCGGGCTCCTATCGCGGCCGCCAGATCACTGTGCAGGACGTGTTCGAAGCAGTCGGCCAGCATTCGGTCGGCACGGTCAGCGATGCCGAACTGCTCGAGATCGAGCAGGCGGCGTGTCCGTCCGCCGGCTCCTGCGGGGCCCAGTTCACAGCCAACACCATGGCCACCGTCGCCGAGGCGATCGGCCTGGCGCTGCCGTACTCCTGCGGCGCGCCGGCGCCTTACGAGATGCGCGACCGCTTCAATTTCGCTTCCGGCGAAAAGATCATGGAGCTGATCGCCAAGAACATCCGGCCGCGCGACATCGTCACCCTGAAGGCGCTGGAGAATGCCGCGACCGTGGTTTCGGCAACCGGCGGCTCGACCAATGCGGCGCTGCATCTGCCGGCCATTGCGCACGAGGCCGGGATAAAGTTCGACCTTTTCGACGTCGCCGCGATTTTCGAGAAGACGCCTTACATCGCCGACCTGAAGCCCGGCGGCAAATATGTCGCCAAGGACATGTTCGAGGCCGGCGGCATTCCGCTCTTGATGAAGACGCTGCTCGACCATGGCTATCTGCATGGCGACTGCCTGACCGTGACTGGCCGCACTTTGGCCGAAAACATGGAGCACGTTGTCTGGAATGATAGCCAGGATGTGGTCCGTCCCGCCAACCGACCAATCACCCAAACCGGCGGTGTCGTGGGCTTGAAGGGCAACCTTGCCCCCGAAGGTGCGATCGTAAAGGTCGCGGGCATGACGGAGCTGAAATTCTCAGGCCCGGCACGCTGTTTCGATTCGGAAGAGGAATGTTTCGAGGCGGTCACGCACCGCAACTACCGGGAAGGCGAGGTTCTCGTCATCCGCTATGAAGGTCCGCGTGGCGGCCCGGGCAT
Organism: Mesorhizobium sp. M1078; assembly: GCF_040318615.1. Classification (NCBI taxonomy): domain Bacteria; kingdom Pseudomonadati; phylum Pseudomonadota; class Alphaproteobacteria; order Hyphomicrobiales; family Phyllobacteriaceae; genus Mesorhizobium; species Mesorhizobium sp. M1078. Next base: position 83,682 of record NZ_JAMYMP010000017.1, on the reverse strand, counting down.
GCGCGAGATGCTGTCGACGACGGCGGCTCTCTACGGCCAGGGCATGGGCGGCAAGGTAGCCCTCATCACCGACGGCCGCTTTTCGGGCGCAACGCGCGGTTTCTGCATCGGCCATGTCGGGCCCGAAGCTGCCGTTGGCGGCCCGATCGGGCTCTTGAAAGACGGCGATGTGATCTCGATCGATGCAACCAAAGGCACGATCGCGGTCGACCTGTCCGAGGCCGAACTGGCAACGCGGGCGAAGGCCTGGAAGGCGCGCACGACCGACTATCAGTCGGGCGCGATCTGGAAATACGCACAGACGGTAGGGCCTGCCCGCCACGGCGCGGTCACCCATCCGGGCGGTGCCAAAGAAACACATTGCTATGCGGATATCTGAGTTGTTGAGGTCGTCTGTCCTTCCGGCACTGGTCGCTGTTGCGATCTTTGGCGCCGTGGGCCAGGCCATGGCCTTCGACGACAAGGTGTTCGACGACAAGACCGGCGTGAAGCCGCAATCGAGCCCATGGGCCGTGTTCCAGTTCGGCTTCTCCGCCTACAAGAGCGGCCATAAGGAACAGGCGGTCGAGGCCTATAAATACGCCGCCGAGAACGGCCAGATCGGCGCCACCTGGAAGCTCGCGCGCATGTACGCCGAAGGCGACGGCGTGACGCGCGACGACTATGCGGCCTTCAAATTCTTCTCCGAGATCGTCGATCAGGATGTCGAGCCGGGATCGCCGGAGGAAAGCTATGTCTCCGACGCGCTGGTGGCGCTGGGCGACTATCTCCGGACAGGCATCCCCGGCAGCCCGGTCGAGGAAAACGAGGTCGCGGCGCAGGAATATTACATGCGCGCGGCCGCCAATTACCGCAACCCGAACGCCCAGTTCGAGATGGGCCAGATGTTCCTGAAGGGCGAGGGCGGCGTCAAGGCCAGCGTCAAGCAGGCCGGCCGCTGGTTCCAGCTCGCCGCCGAAAAAGGCCATGCCGGCGCCCAGGCGACTCTTGGCAATCTTCTGTTCCAGAGCGGCAAGATCGTGCGCGGGCTGGCCATGATGACCGCCGCGCTCGAACGCGCCTCGCCGAGCGACCAGCCATGGATCCGCGGCATGCAGGAAGAGGCATTTGCCGCCGCCGGCGAAGCCGACCGCCGCACGGCGATTTCGCTTGCCGACGACATCCTGACCAAGGGCGGCGGCGACCAGTGAAATTGCCAATCTCCCCCTCAAGGGGGAAATTAGCTCACATCCATCAGTTCTCGGTGAGTTCCGCCGGCACCGCTCTGTGCACCGGCATCGAGATCGGCGTGACGTGCAGATGCGGCTTAATCGTGCTGTCGGGACAGGTATCGCCGATCTTGGTCCATGAGGTGTTGTTGAGCACCAGGTCGCAGCGGGCCATATGGCTCTTGTCTGAAACCGTCAGGCAGGTGACCTGGCCGACCTGGTAGGACTTGCCATTGGCCAGGCACTGCTGGTCGGCAAGTGCCGCTGCAGGGGAGGCTATGGCAAATGCTAGGCCGATCGGGCAAAGGAGGAATCGTAGTGCCATGGAACCCCAGCCGCCATGCTGATCTCTGACTGAATGGCGCGATTGTGGCGATATCAGGGTTTCGGCTGATATCAGGCCGGCAGCAGCGCCAGATCAATCGCCACCGGCACATGATCGGAAGGCTTTTCCCAGGCGCGCACATGCTTTTCGATCGAGGCCGAGGAAAAGCGGTTGGCCGCTTCGGGCGACAACAGCAGATGGTCGATGCGGATGCCGTTGTTCTTCTGCCAGGCGCCGGCCTGGTAGTCCCAGAAGGTGTAGACGTCGGCCGCATCGGTGACGGCGCGCACCGCCTCGGTAAAGCCGAGATTCTTCAGTCGCCGGAAGGCTTGCCGGGTCTGCGGCTGGAACAGCGCATCGCCAAGCCAGTTCTCGGGGAAGCGCGCATCGACCGGCTCGGGGATGACATTGTAGTCGCCGGCCAGCACCAGCGCCTCCTCCAGAAGCAGCCGCTGCTCGGCCCAGCGATGCAGCCGCTCCATCCAGGCCAGCTTGTAGGGAAATTTCTTCTCGTCATCGATGGGATTGCCGTTGGGCAGATAGAGCGAGGCGACGCGCAGCGCGCCCTGGTCGGTCGAGATCACGCCCTCGATGAAGCGCGCCTGCTCGTCGGTGTCATCACCGGGCAGGCCCCTGATAACCTCGTCGAAGGGAAGCTTCGACAGCAGGGCGACGCCGTTAAAGCCCTTCTGGCCATGGGTTTCCACGTTGTAGCCAAGCGCCTCGATCTCGGCGCGCGGGAACTGCTCGTCGACCGACTTGATCTCCTGCAGGCAGACGATGTCGGGCTGGCTTTCGCTCAGCCAGTGGGTGAGGTTGCCGATGCGGGCGCGAATGCCGTTTATGTTCCAGGTGACGATTTTCATGGGCGGCCTCAGGGATGTTCGGGCGAAAGACGTTCGACAAGCCCGATCGTATTGCCTGCCGGGTCCTTTAGAAAGGCCATCCACTCGCTTTCCCCCGCCGTTCCGAACGTGCCTTCGGTGTCGTTGTGGACGAGCGCCGGCGGTGCGGTGAAGGGAACGCCGGACGCTTTCGCCTCGGCGTGGAAGGCTTCGAGCCCGGCTATATCGAGATAGACGGTGCCGGCCGGAACGCCATCGGTGAACAGCAACCTGATATCACCGGCCATGATGAAGGCGATGCCCGGCGGATCGTAGCGGGCGTGAACGTTGAGGCCGAGCACATCGCGCCAGAAGGCCAGCGTCACGTCGAGATCGCGCCCGGCCGACAGTGCGACCTGACGGACCGGGCCGACGCCGGACATCTGCCTAGATGGAGAAACTGGTGCCGCAGCCGCAGGAGGCGACTGCATTGGGGTTGCGGATCTGGAACGATTGGCCCATCAGATCGTCGACGAAGTCGATCACCGAGCCGCCCATATAGACCAGCGACAAATCGTCGATCAGCACGGTGGCGCCGTCCTTTTCGATGGCGACGTCGTCGTCGTTGCGCGTATCGACCAGGTCGAACTTGTAGGAAAAGCCGGAGCAGCCGCCGCCCTCTACGGAGACGCGCAGCGCCGTCTTGCCGGCCTCGCCAGAGACGATTTTCGCGATCCGCCTGGCGGCGGACTCGGTCATCTCGACTTTCATGGCAGTCTTGGCATCAGCGCCCATGGGCGTCACCTTGCTTTCGGTTTCACATGATAGGTATGAAGCGGGAAGGGGCAAGTCAACTGCGGCGGCATCAGCCATGACAAATGAGCTTGGCGACATTGGGTTCGGCTATCGGCCGCGCGCGGCCTATGCCAGCGACCCAGCCAGGTCGCGCGGGCGGCTCTATGACGAGGTCGAGAGCCCGACTCGCACGCCATTCCAGCGCGACCGCGACCGTATCATTCATTCGACTGCCTTCCGCCGCCTGAAGCACAAGACGCAGGTGTTCGTTGCCCATGAAGGCGACCACTATCGCACCCGGCTGACGCATTCGATCGAGGTCGCGCAGATTGCGCGGGCTCTGGCGCGAGCGCTGCGCGGCGACGAGGATCTGGCCGAGGCGGTCGCCTTGGTGCACGATTTCGGTCACACGCCGTTCGGCCATACCGGCGAGGACGCGCTGAAAGAGCGGATGGCCCAATGGGGCGGCTTCGACCACAATGCGCAGTCGCTGCGCGTGGTGACGCGGCTGGAGCGGCGCTATGCCGAGTTCGACGGGCTAAACCTGACCTGGGAAACGCTGGAAGGGCTGGTCAAGCACAATGGGCCGCTGACAGATGCCAAGGGAAAAGGGCTCAAAGGCCCGGTGCCGCAGGCGATCCGCGACTATTCCGAGCTGCACGACCTCGAACTCGACCATTTCGCCGGCATCGAGGCGCAATGTGCTGCGATCGCCGACGATATCGCCTACAACACCCATGACATCGACGACGGCCTGCGCTCCGGCTTCCTGACCTTGGACATGCTGGAAACGGTGGCGCTGCCGGGATTGATCCTGGCAAGCGTGCGCGCGCGCTATCCGGGCCTGGACGATGTGCGCACCGGCCATGAGCTGATGCGCCGGCAGATCACGATGATGGTCGAGGATGTCATTGTTTCCACCACCGCCAATCTTGAGCGCATCAAGCCTGACAGCGCCGAAGCGGTGCGGGCGGCGGGCGAAACGATGGTGACCTTTTCCGCTGACGTGGCGGCGACCGAGAAGGAATTGAAGACCTTTCTCTACAAGCATCTCTACCGGCATGACGAGGTGATGCGCGTTCGCACTCAGGCCGAGCAGATCGTGCGCGACCTGTTCGATGTCTATTTCGCCGATCCGCGCGCCATGCCGGACGGCTGGCGGGAGGGGCTCGACCGGGCGGAGGACCGCATCAAGGCGCGCAGCGTCGCCGATTTCCTGGCGGGGATGACGGATACCTACGCCTTGAAGGAACACCGCCGTCTGTTTGACCATACGCCCGATTTAAGCTAGGGCGGGCGCGATTTGCCGGCCAATGAGCCGGTTCCCCTGCACAGTCCGCCAGAGCAAGACCCATGAACATCTTCGCCGATTTCAGCGCGCGAATCACAAAAGCCGTCGAAGCGCTTGATTTGAAAGACAGTAATGGCGTTTCGCCCGACCTGTCGCGCATCGCCGTCGAGCCGCCGCGCGACGCCAGCTATGGCGATCTCGCCACCAATGCGGCGATGGTACTGGCCAAGCCGACAGGGCACAACCCGCGGGCGCTGGCCGAGCGGCTGGTGGAAGTGCTGCGCAGCGACGCCGATGTTGCCGAAGCCGACGTCGCCGGTCCCGGCTTCGTCAATCTCCGGCTCAAGGACGCTTTCTGGCAGGCACATCTGACCGCGGTGCTCGGCGAGGGGCAAAACTACGGCCGCTCGACCATTGGTGGCGGCAAGAAGACCAATGTCGAATATGTCTCGGCCAATCCGACCGGGCCGATGCATGTCGGCCATTGCCGGGGCGCGGTTGTCGGCGACACGCTCGCCAATCTGATGGCCTTCGCCGGCTATGACGTCACCAAGGAATACATCATCAACGACGCCGGCGCGCAGATCGACGTGCTCGGGCGTTCGGCCTTCCTGCGCTACCGCGAAGCGCTGGGCGACGACATTGGCGAGATACCGGCCGGCCTCTATCCCGGCGATTACCTTGTGCCGGTCGGTCAGGCGCTGGCTGCCGAATTTGGCCGCAAGCTCTTGCAGATGCCCGACGATGAGTCGCTGGCAATCGTCAAGGACCGCACGATCGACGCCATGATGGTGATGATCCGCGAGGATCTGGCGTTGCTCAATGTGCATCACGACGTTTTCTTCTCCGAGCGCACGCTGCATGCCGACAATGCCAAAAAAATCCGCTCGGCGATCAACGATCTGACGCTGAAAGGCCATATCTACAAGGGCAAGCTACCGCCGCCCAAGGGCGAGAAGCCGGACGACTGGGAAGACCGCGAGCAGACGCTGTTTCGCTCGACGGCGGTCGGCGACGACATGGACCGGGCGCTGGTCAAGTCCGACGGCTCGTTCACCTATTTCGCCGCCGACGTCGCCTATCTCAAGGACAAGGTCGACCGCGGTTTCGTCGGCCTGATCTATGTGCTGGGCGCCGACCATGGCGGCTACGTCAAGCGGCTGGAAGCGCTGGCGCGGGCGATTGCAGGCGATGATCTGAAGCTGCAACTCACGGTGCTGCTGTGCAATCTGGTGAAGCTGTTTCGCGATGGCGAACCGATTCGGATGTCGAAGCGGTCGGGCGACTTCGTGACCTTGCGCGAAGCGGTGGAGGAGGTGGGCCGCGATGCGATCCGCTTCATGATGCTCTACCGCAAGAGCGATGCGCCGCTCGACTTCGATTTCGCCAAGGTCACCGAACAGTCCAAGGACAATCCCGTGTTCTACGTGCAGTACGCTTCGGCGCGCTGTCATTCGGTGTTCCGGCAGGCGAGCGAGCAACTGGGCGAGGCCAATTTCGACCGCAACAGCCTGGCCGCGGCCTCGGCGTCGCTCACCGATGAGGGCGAGATCGGCCTGATCCGGAAGCTGGCTGAATATCCCCGGCTGGTCGAATCTGCGGCCCTTGCGCTGGAGCCGCACCGGCTGGCATTCTACCTCTACGATCTGGCTTCCAGCTTCCATGGACACTGGAATCGGGGCACCGAGAATGCCGACTTACGTTTTGTTAAGGTTAACGACCGACAATTGACTCATGCCAGACTAGGGCTGGTGCAGGCTGTTTCGGATGTTTTGACCTCCGGCCTGACGCTGATTGGGGCTGATGCGCCCACTGAGATGCGTTAGGTTTAACTAAAACACCTGTCACCATTTGCCCACATTGCGCTGGTAAGGGCCAACCCTACGCGACGTCCATGGCGTCCGAATGAGTGCGAGTTCGGGAACAATAATGGCAGACAGAACCCAGCTGAGAGTAGCCGACAACAACGACATCGCCGAAGATGATCCGTTCGCTGAACTGACCAGGATCATGGGTTTCGATCCGCGCCAGCCGGTCAAGCCGCAGGCGCCAGCCGTCGAGACGGCTGCGGACGAGGGCGATTTCGACATCGACCTCGAGAAGGAGTTGATGGGCGAATTCGGCGATGAAGTCGGTTCCATGGAGGCCAGCCAGCCAGCTCCCGAGGTTCACCAGCCTGCCGCTGAGCCCTACGAACCTGCTGCCGAGATTCGCGAGCCGGCTTTCGAAACCACCGATGCCGCGATGGACGATGCGCTGGCTGCTTCGCTGGAATATGATTTCGTCTTCGACGATGCCGCCGATCTGGATTTCGGCGCTGCCCCGCAGGCTGCGGCTGCTCCCGTTGAACCCTCGTTTGCCGAACCTTCGTTTGCCGAGCCCGCATTCGACGAAGCTGCATTCGACGATGATTTCGACAATGCCGTGGCCAGCTCGCTGGAAAACGTATCGCCGCTCGAAGACGACCTGCCGATGGACGACGACCTTGCCGCTTCGCTCGAGCAGGGGTTGCTGCTCGATGACGATGCGACCGTCGCCCATGCCGCAGATGTCGCCCAGGTTGCTGCTGCGCCCGCCGACGATGTCGCGTTCGACGATGATTTCGACAATGCCGTCTCGATGTCGCTGGAAGACGAGCTGACGCTGGACGGTCCTGCGCCGGCGCAGGACCAGTATGCCGCGCCAGTAGCCGAGGCGCCGGTCGTCGGAGTCGCCGACCACACTGTTGCCGACGAGGATTTTGCGGGTCATTTCGATGACGCGATGGCCGATGTCGACATGGACTTTGCGGCCCAGGATTTTGCGGCCGAGGATTTCGAGCCGCAGGCTTTCGAGGCTCAGCCTGTTGAGGCCGAGGATCCGGAAGAGAGCGATCTGCAGGTCAGCGCGCCGGTTGAGATGGATGCGCCGGAAGTGGACGAGACGCCGGCCTGGACTGTGGAGGCCAGCCCCTCTCATGAGACTGCGCACGAAGCATTCTACGATTTCGATCTGAGCATCGATGATGCGCTTGCCGATCACGAGCCGGTGGCCGAGACCGCACCCGCTCCGGTTCAGACAGCTCAGGTCGCACCCGCCTATGTGGCGCCTACCAATATGGCGACCCCGGCCGCTCCGGTCGCTGACGAACGAACGTTGGAAGATGAACTCAACGCGCTGCTTGGCGCCATGACCACACCACGCCCGGCGCCAGTCGCGCCGATTCCGGTCGTCACCGAGCCCACCAGGGCTGCCGCCATCGAGCCCGCCAGGACTTATGAGCCGGTTGCCCCGGTGCAGCGGTCCGTCGCGACGCCGGTCGCTCCGGTCGATAATCTCGACTGGGACCTGGACGAACACGCGCCGGCTCCTCAGGAGGCCCAGGGGGACGATGCCGATTTCGACGATCTGCTTGCCGGCGAACTTGAAGGCCATGTGCCCGAGATCGAGTTCGATGATCACGCCTTCGACGCGGCGCTGGCCAAGGGCATCGATCTCGGTCATGACGATACGGCAGCACCGGTCGCTGGCGATTGGCGCTCGACGCCGCCGGAGCCGGCGCGTTCGTGGAGCCGCGTGACTCCCACCCCGGCCCAGCCTTCCTTTGCAGCGCAGCCGCAACCTTCTTTTGCAGCGCAGCCGCAAGCTTCTTTTGCAGAAAAGCCGTCCATGCCGCCGGCGGCAGCGCCAAGCTATCGCGACCAGCCGGTTGCCGCTGCTGCCTATGTGGCGCCGACGCCATCGCGCCAGGCGCCGCCTCAGGCCTATGACGAGATGCCGGATGTCGAGACGGTCGATGTGCCGGAGCGTGTGGTGGCGATTGCCGACGACCTCGACATTCCAGAACTCAGCTTCGAGCAAGACGAGCCGGCCGCCTATGACGACATCGACGCCGAATTCGCCGGCATGCTCAACGACATGAACGCGGTGGAAGTGGCGCCGCCCACTGCCGCACGCAGTGCCGGCTATGATGACGATTCCTACAGTTCCAGCTTCAGTTCGGGCCACGAGCTCGACCAGCGCGCCTATGCGGCGCGGCCAGCCGAAGTGCTTGCAGCCACGCAAGCTCACCACGCCGATGCCGCCGGCGGCTTCGACATGGACGATCTGCCCGGCAGCCAGCCGGTTTCGCAGGCCGACGATTTCGCGGTCGACGAACTCGACTACGATCCGGATCTGGACGAGGCAATGGCGGTGCCGGGCCTCGCCGAGCAGGAAGCCGCACGGCCGCGCAGGAGCGGGCTGCTGGTCGCGGGGGTCGTTGCTGCGGTTGCGATTGCCGGCGGCCTTGGCGCCTTCGCCTTGTCGTTCGGCGGCAAGGGCGGCAGCGATGCGCCGGTCATTGTCAAGGCCGACAACAGGCCGATCAAGGTCAAGCCCGAAAATCCGGGCGGCGCCGTGGTGCCGAACCAGGACAACAAGGTTTATGATGCGGTCGCCAAGGGCACCAAGCCGGCCGAGCCGGTTCAGGAGAAGCTGGTCACCAACACCGAAGAGCCGGTCGATGTGAAGGCGCAGGAGCCTGAAAGCCGCGTCGTCGATCTGTCGCCCGACGACACTGCCCCAGGCCCCGACGCTGCCGGCAACCCCGAAGCTGCCGTCAACCCCGACGCTGCCGGCAACCCCGACGCGGCTGTCGCGCCGGCGCCAAAATCCGAGGACCGCATCGCTCAGGTGCTGCAGGAAGCCGAGAAGAACCCCGATACGGTCGCCGTTGCCCCGCGCAAGGTGCGGACCATGGTGGTCAAGCCCGACGGCTCGTTGGTGGCACGCGAGGACTCGACGCCGGCCGCGCCGCAGGTTGCGGCGACTGAGCCGCTTGACCCGGCGCCGCAGCACGTCGCCCCTTCGGCCGATGCCGAGCAGACCGGCACCGTGGCGCCTGCCGATCAGGCAAATAGCGACCAGGCAAGTGCCGAGACCGCCAAGCCGGTCAAGCCGGTGAAGCCGGCGGCTGCGCCGAAGGCTGAGACCCAGTCCGCCAACACGCCGCAGACGGTTGCCGTGGCGCCGCAGCGCCCGTCCGACCAGCCGGTCGACGTGGTCGGCGAGGTCAAGCCCGACCAGGTTGCCTCCATCCCGGCGACGGCTTCGACATCGGGCGGTTCGTGGTCGATGCAGATCGCTTCGCAGCCGACGGTCGAAAGCGCCCAGGCCAACTACGCCGACCTGCAGCGCCGCTATGGAAATGTGCTCGCCGGTCGCACCGCCAACATCGTCAAGGCGGAGATCGCCGGCAAGGGCACCTTCTACCGTGTTCGGGTGCCTGCGCAATCGCGCAACGATGCGATCAATCTGTGCACCAGCTACAAGGCTGCCGGCGGCAACTGCTTCGTGTCGCGGTAAGGCCGGATCCAATTATCAGAGCCGGCGCGTTCCCAAGGGTCGCGCCGGCTTTTTCATGTGGATGGGCGAGAGGTTGAGGCGCTTGCCGTCCGGGGAGATTCCCTTTGCCGGCGCGAAGCCCTAAACTGGCGGAATGACCGAATCAAAATCCATGATCCTCGGCTGTGCCGGGAAATCGCTGACCCGCGAAGAAATCCGTTTCTATCGCAATGAATGCCCGTGGGGCTTCATCCTGTTTGCGCGCAATATCGGCGAAACGGAGCAGATCCGCGATCTGGTCGCCGAAATGCGCGACTGTATCGGGCGCCCCGATGCGCTGGTGTTCATCGATCAGGAAGGTGGCCGGGTGCAGCGCCTGCGGCCGCCGCTGGCGCCGAACTATCCCGCCGGCGGCGCGCTCGGCGCATTGTGGCGCAAGGACCATGATGCCGGCACCCGGGCTGCCTGGCTGATGGCACGGCTGCACGCCTTCGACCTGTTGCGCTACGGTATCTCTGCCGATTGCCTGCCGGTGCTGGACGTGCCGATCGAGGGCGCCAGCGACGTCATCGGCGCGCGCGCCTATGGCAAGGAACCGCGCCCGGTCATCGAACTCGGCCGGGCGGCAGCGGAAGGGCTGATGTCGGGCGGCGTGCTGCCGGTCATGAAGCACATTCCGGGCCATGGACGCGCCTTTGCCGACACGCACTTCGAACTGCCTGTGGTCGATGCCTCCCTGAGCGACCTGCAGCGGCATGATTTCGCCCCTTTCCGCGAGCTTAGCCATCTGCCGATGGCGATGACGGCGCATGTCGTCTACAGCGCCATCGATCCGAACAACCCAGCGACCACCTCAGGCAAGGTCATCGACGAGATCATCCGCCGCGAGATCGGCTTCGACGGGCTGTTGATGAGCGACGACACCTCGATGAAGGCACTTTCTGGGGATTTCCCGACAAAGGCGGCCTCGATCCTTGCGGCGGGCTGCGATCTGGTCCTTCACTGCAATGGCGTTTTCGAGGAGATGGCGGGCATCGCATCGCGAACCACGGGACTTGAAGGGACGTCGCTGGAGCGCGCCAAGCGGGCGCTGACCTATATAAGGGATCGCGACCGGGCCGACGAAACCGAGATACGCGCCGAGTTTGCCACCTATTTCGATGCGGTGGCCTAGAGACGGATGATTTCAGGTCTGTTCGACCTGAAATCTGAATCCGTCTCTAAATTAGATAGAGAGAGCATGATGTCGTCCGAAAACCGCTTCACACTTTTCGGCATCATGCTTTAACCAGAGGTAAAGGAACAAGTGGCGGAGACATTGGACAGCAAGGCTGCGAAGGCCGCACCGATGGACCGTCTGTGGGCCGAGAACGACGATTCACGGGTCACCGGCGACCCGTCGCTGGTCGTCGACGTCGCCGGGTTCGAAGGTCCGCTCGACCTCTTGCTGCATCTCGCCCGCAACCAAAAGGTCGATCTGTCGCGGATTTCCATCTTGGCGCTGGTCGAGCAATATCTGACCTTCGTCGAGACGGCGAGGGCGCTAAGGCTTGAGCTTGCCGCCGACTACCTGGTGATGGCGGCGTGGCTGGCCTTCCTCAAGTCGAAGCTCCTCATCCCCAAGCAGCCCGGCGAGGAAGGCGAAAGCGGCGAGGAACTGGCCGCGGTGCTGCAGTTCCGGCTGAAGCGTCTGGAGGCCATGCGCGACGCCTCGGCAAGGCTGGTCAACCGCAACCGGCTCGGCCGCGACGTGTTTGCACGCGGCATGCCTGAAATGGTCATCGTCGAGAAGCGTAACGCCTATTCGGCCTCGCTCTACGATTTGCTCACCGCCTATGCGCAGCAGCGCCAGAAACAGGCGATCACCAATGTGACAATTGCCCGGCGTGGCGTGTGGTCGCTCAAGGATGCGCGCGATATCCTGACCCGGCTGATCGGCTCGCTGCGCGACTGGACGGCGCTGGACAGCTATCTGATCAATTACCTGACCAGCCCGGACGAACGGCGTACCGCGATTGCCAGCTCGTTCGCGGCGTCGCTGGAACTGGTGCGCGAAGGCAGCATCGAGATGCGACAGGACCAGGTGTTCGCGCCGCTCTATCTGCGCGGCCGCGCGCAACCAATCAAGGCAGTCGAGGTGGCATCATGAGCGAACGCGCCAACGCTTCGGTCATTCCGTTCAAGGTCGAAGAAGAGACCGAGGAGGGCATTATCGCCCAGGACCCGACTGATACCCTGCTTCTGAATCCTGGCGAACGGCTGCATATGGCCGAAGCCATACGCATGGCCGAGGCGATCGTGTTCGCCAGCGCCGAGCCGGTCAGCGAAAAGCAGCTCGCAGCCAGATTGCCCGATGGCATCAGCATTGCCGCTGCCATGGCTGAGCTGCAGCAGATCTATGCGCGGCGCGGCGTCAATCTGGTTCGGGTCGGCGATGCCTGGGCGTTCCGTACCGCCGGCGATCTCGCCTTCCTGATGAGCCGCGACACGGTGCAGCAGCGCAAGCTGTCGCGCGCCGCGCTCGAAGTGCTGGCGATCATCGCCTACCACCAGCCGGTGACGCGCGCCGAGATCGAGGACATCAGAGGCGTCGAGACCTCGAAGGGCACGCTGGATACGCTGCTCGAAACGGAATGGGTGCGCATGCGCGGCCGCCGCCGCACGCCCGGCCGTCCCGTCACCTACGGCACGACAGACACTTTCCTCGACCATTTCGCACTGGAGGAGATCCGCGATCTTCCCGGGATGGACGAACTGAAGGGGGCAGGGCTGCTCTCCGGCCGCATGCCGTCGAATTTCGCCATCCCGTTGCCGCCGGCCGATCCGGACGCGCTGACCGAGGACGAGGATGCGTTGACCGACATCGATCTCGAGGAACTCGGCCTGCTGACGCCGCGCGTCACGGAAGATTGACCGCAAGCCGCTGTCAAAAAGCTGCATTGCTGCGGTAGATGCGCCGATTGGTAGCGGGCAGCTTTGCCGAAAATGCGTGACATAAGCCGCGCCTTCATAAACTTTGTCGCTGTTGTGTTTGAATCCCAACGCGAAAACGCATAGATCATCGCCAGGGAAAACATTCGAGAGAGAGTTACAATGGGTTCATTTTCGATTTGGCACTGGATGATCGTGCTGGTGATCGTGCTGCTGGTGTTCGGCCGCGGCAAGATACCCGAGCTGATGGGCGACATGGCGAAGGGCATCAAGAGCTTCAAGAAGGGCATGGCCGACGACGATACCGCCGAAGACAAGCGCACCGTCGAGCACCGCCCGGACGAGACCGTTTCGGCAGTGAAGGAAAAGGCCAGCAAGAGCTGAGCCCGAGGTTGTTGCTTTTGAGCAAGTCGTGTCCAAAAGCCGCTTCGCACTCTTGGGCGACAAGCACTAGTCGGAACTGATTGCCATGTTTGAAGTCGGCTGGACCGAAATGCTGGTGATCGCGATCGTCATGATCGTGGTCGTCGGACCCAAGGATTTGCCCAATATGCTGCGCACCTTCGGCCGCACGACGGCGAAGCTGCGTGCCATGGCCTCCGACTTCCAGAAGCAGTTCAACGAGGCGCTGAAGGAAGCCGAGCTCGACGACGTCAAGAAGTCGGTCGATACGCTGCGCGGCCTCAATCCGGCGGCCGAGATCCGCAAGCAGCTCAATCCGTTCGAACAGGCGGCAGCAGAGGTTCGCTCCGGCGTCGATGCGGTGATGAAGCCGAAGCCCGCCGTCGATCCCGCAACGCCCGCGGCAGAAACACCACAGGCGGCCGAGCCGCTCAAGAACGGCGCGACGGTGATGCCGGGTCTCAACGGACCGGAAACAGCGCCGGCGGCGCCGATCCTTCCGGCGATGACCGACGAGGCCGTGGTGACACCGGCTGCAGCAACAGCAGCGCCACGAAACGCGCGCGCCAAGGGGGCTGCGATATCAAAGGCCCCGGCAACCAAAACAACGGCAGCCAAGGCAGCACCGGCAAAGCCGGCGCCTGCGGCGAAGGTTGCGGCCAAGCCGTCAGCGGCGCCCGCCAAGGCTGCACCCGGAAAAGCCGCCACCAAGCCCGCTGCGGCACCGAAGGCAGTCGCAAAGGCTGAGCCGAAGCCTGCGCCGGCCACGAAGCCCGCGTCCAAGAAGACGGCGGGGGCCGCCAAGTGAGCATTACGGACAGCGAAAAGGACGAGATCGAGAAGTCGTCGGCTCCGCTGATGGAGCATCTGATCGAACTGCGCCGGCGGCTGATCTGGTCGATCGGCGGTTTCTTCGTCGCCTTCCTCGTCTGCTTCTTCTTTGCCAAGAAGCTGTTCAATCTTTTGGTCGTTCCGTTCAAGTGGGCCACGCAGTGGGCCGGGCTCGATCCGCACAAGGTCGAGCTGATCTATACGGCGCCGCAGGAATTCTTCTTCACCCAGGTCAAGCTCGCCATGTTCGGCGGCATGGTCATCGCCTTTCCGCTGATCGCCACGCAGATCTACAAATTCATCGCGCCAGGCCTCTACAAGAACGAACGCAACGCGTTCCTGCCGTTCCTTATCGCATCGCCGATCCTGTTCCTGATGGGAGCGTCGCTGGTCTATTTCTTCTTCACGCCGATGGTGATGTGGTTCTTCCTCGCCATGCAGCAGGCCGGCACCGACGACCAGGTGCAGATTTCGCTGCTGCCGAAAGTGTCGGAATATCTCAGCCTGATCATGACGCTGATCTTCTCCTTCGGCCTGGTGTTCCAGCTGCCGGTGGTGACCAGCCTGATGACGCGCGTCGGCATGCTGTCGTCGAAGGCGCTGGCCGAGAAGCGCAAATGGGCGATCGTCATCGCCTTCGTCGTCGCGGCGGTGCTGACGCCGCCTGATCCGATGAGCCAGATCGGTTTGGCCATCCCGACCATCCTGCTCTACGAGGTGTCGATCTGGGCGGCCCGGCTGATCGAGCGCGATCAGGTCAAGCAGAAGCTGGCGCGCGAGAAGCAGGAAGCCGCCGAAGCCGTGGCCGAAAAGGCGGCGGACGCGTCCTCAAAGCAGGCTCGTTCATAGGCTGTCGCGTTCGGGTATCCGCGTTAGCGGAAAAACGCGACAGCCGCTGACCCTCATCTTGCATCGATGAAGGATGCGGTTTACCCCCTCAGCCTTATTCTGAGGACGAACCAACCATGCTTGATATCAAATGGATTCGCGACAACCCGAAGGCCCTTGTCGAGGCGCTGGCCAAGCGCTCGTGGTCGGCTGACGAGGCGCAGTCCACGGTCGATGAGCTGATCAAGAAGGACGAAGCGCGGCGCGAGCACGTCACCGAGCTGCAGACCAAGCAGGAACGCCGCAACGCCGCCTCGAAGGAGATCGGCAACGCCATGCGTTCGGGCGACACGGCACTTGCCGAAAAGCTCAAGGCCGAAGTCGGCGATATCAAGACCTTCATCCAGAATGGCGAGGCGCGCGAGCGCGAGCTCGACAAGGCGCTGAACGATGCGCTGGCGGTGCTGCCGAATGTGCCGCTCGACGACGTGCCGGTCGGCAAGGACGAGCACGACAATGTCGTCAAGCATATCGTCGGCGAGGTGCCGACTCGGCCGAACTGGGTGAAGGAGCATTTCGAGATCGGCGAAGCGCTCGGCATGATGGATTTCGAGCGGGCGGCAAAGCTGTCGGGATCACGCTTCACCGTGCTGAAGAGCGGGCTGGCGCGGATGGAGCGCGCCATCGGCCAGTTCATGCTCGATCTGCACACGACCGAGCATGGCTATGAAGAAGTCATCCCGCCACTGATGGTGCGCGACGAAGTGCTTTTCGGGACCAACCAGCTGCCGAAATTCGAGGACGACCTGTTCTTCGTGCAGCATGGCGATGGCCGGCTCGGGTTGATTCCAACCGCCGAGGTCCCGCTCACCAACCTGGTGCGCGAAGAAATCACGGCCCATGAAAAGCTGCCGCTGCGCTATACGGCGCTGACGCCGTGCTTCCGCTCGGAAGCGGGCTCCGCCGGCCGCGACACGCGCGGTATGTTGCGCCAGCACCAGTTCTACAAGGTCGAGCTGGTCTCGGTCACCGACCAGGAGTCTTCGCTCGCCGAGCACGAGCGGATGACGCAGTGCGCCGAAGAGGTGCTGAAGCGACTGGAATTGCCGTTCCGCACCATGGTCCTGTGCACGGGCGACATGGGATTTGGCGCGCGCAAGACCTACGACATCGAGGTCTGGCTGCCGGGACAGAACGCCTATCGCGAGATCTCGTCCTGTTCAGTGTGCGGCGACTTCCAGGCCAGGCGCATGGATGCCCGCTACAAGGACCGGGATGGCAAGGGCAACCGCTTTGTGCACACGCTGAACGGTTCGGGCACCGCTGTCGGCCGTGCGCTGATTGCCGTCATCGAAAACTACCAGAATGAGGATGGCAGCGTAACCATTCCTGAAGTGCTGCGGCCTTATATGGGCGGTCTGGCGAAGATCGAATCGAAATAATGCGCATTCTTCTGACCAATGATGACGGCATCCATGCGGAGGGCCTCGCGTCGCTCGAACGCATCGCCCGCACGCTGTCGGACGATGTCTGGGTGGTGGCGCCGGAGCAGGACCAGTCCGGCTACGCGCATTCGCTGTCGATCTCGGAGCCGCTCCGGTTGCGCAAGATCGGCGAGAAACACTACGCCGTGCGCGGCACGCCGACCGACTGCGTCATCATGGGCGTCAAGAAGATCCTGCCAGGCGCGCCGGACCTGATCCTGTCGGGCGTCAATTCCGGCGCCAACATCGCCGACGACGTGACCTATTCCGGTACCGTCGCCGGCGCCATGGAAGGCGCGCTGCTCGGCATCCGCTCGATCGCACTCAGCCAGGGTTATTCCTATGTCGGCGAGGACCGCGTCGTTCCCTACGAGACCACCGAAGCGCTGGCGCCGGCGCTGCTGAAAAAGCTCGTCGCCATGCCGCTGCCGGACGGTGTGCTGCTCAACGTCAACTTTCCCAACTGTCTGCCTGACGAGGTCGCCGGCACCGTCGTGACGTCGCAAGGCAAGCTGGTGCACAGCCTGTGGGTCGACGAGCGCCGCGACGGGCGCGGCCTGCCTTATTACTGGCTGCGCTTCGGCCGCGAGCCGGTCGAGGGCAAGCAGGGCACCGATCTCCATGCTCTGCGCAACCGGCTCGTGTCTGTGACGCCGCTGCAGCTTGACCTCACCGCGCATGAAATCCGTGACCAACTGACCAAGGCGCTGTCTGAATAAGGTGTTCGCATGAAGAAGGTTCTGGCATGAACTTGCCGCTCGACGATCGCGAGGGTTTTGCCGCTTTCCTGCTGCGCCTGCGCGGCCAAGGCGCGGTGCCGAAGGCGCTGATCGCAGCCTTCGAGGCGACGCCGCGGCGCGGCTTCCTCAACGGCCAGTTCCATTCCATCGCCTGGTCGGACGGCATGCTGCCGATCGAATGCGGCGAGGCGATCGAGGGCGCCGATCTGCAGGCGGCGGTGATTGCGGCCCTGGCAATAGAGCCCGGCAACCGGGTGCTCGAGATCGGCACCGGCTCGGGCTACACGGCAGCGGTGATGTCGCGGCTCGCGGCTCGGATCGTCAGCGTCGACCGCTACAAGACGCTGGCCGAGCAGGCCAGGCAACGCTTCGAGGCGCTCGGCATCGGCAATGTCATCGTGCGCCAGGCCGATGGTTCCACCGGCCTTGCCAACGAAGCGCCGTTCGACCGCATCGTAGCCTGGGCGGCTTTCGACAGCCTGCCGCGCTTCCTGCTCGACCAATTGTCGAGCGGCGGCATCGTCATTGCCCCGATCGGGCCGGAGGAGGGCGAGCAGGTGCTGGCCAAGCTGACCAAGGTCGGCAGCCGCTTCGAGCGCGAGGATATCGGCACCGTGCGCCTGCAGCCGATCCTGCGCAGCGTCGCGGCGGTTATTTAGGTGAACTGATATTCAGGTGAGGCCGGCCTGCAAATGCCAGCTTCCTGCGCTTCCGGTGCTCACGTGTTTGAGTACGCTCCGCTCCGGCCTTCGCCGGCCGAAGCCGTCATAAATGCCTCCGCTCTATGAAGGCTACGGCCGGCGTAGGCCGGTTCTCAGAACCTGTCATTTTCGACTCGGGCCGATCTGAATCAACGCAGCTTCGGCGCATTCGAAAATGTTTTAAGAAAATTCGCGTCTGATTCTATGGGGTTAACCCGCCAGTAACATTAACGCGCTTTAATCATGACCAGTGTGTACCGGGTCTGCGGGTTAGTGCGATGCAATTCAGTGTTATGAAGGCAAACGGGCGTACTCTGTCGCGGGGCTGCGCTGTCCTCATGCTAGCCGGAATGGCAGCGGGGTGTAGCTCCCAGGTCTCGCGGTTCAACGGTGTCGACGACGTCTTCACCTCCTCGACCAACAATCAGCGCGCCATCATCGACAAGCAGAGCACCGCGCAGCCCTATCCGGGCGATGTGGCGCCCGAGCCGATCGCTGCAGCACCTGTCAATGGCAGCCATAACCAGTCGGTCAGCCGCTCCAGCCTGGAGCCGGTCACCGTCCAGCAGCTGCCGCCGCCAAGCGCGCCCAAAGCCGCTCCGATGCGCACCGCTTCCGCGCCTGCACTTGCGCCGGCACCGCATGTCGACAGGACGACCACCGGCACCGTGCAGCCGGCAAGGCCGTTCAAGAATGCCGGTGACTCCGATCCGAAACCAGTTGCCGCCGGCACGCCGCACGCCACGGAGATCGTCGTCAGGGACGGCGAGACCATTTCCGGCATCGCCCATCGCTATCACGTGCCGGCCGACGTCATCATGAAGGTCAACGGCTTGAGCGCCACCAAGGGGCTGAAGACCGGCCAGAAGCTGGTCATCCCGGCCTATGCCTATTCGAGCAAGGGGACCGAGCCGAAAGTTGCCGACGGCAAGCCGGCAAACAGCCCCAAGGCGCCGGCGCCGGAGAAGATCGCCGTACTGCCGCAGCAGCCGAAACTCAAGGACGGCAAGTCCGCCGCGCAGGTTGACGCTTCGGCAGCGAACAAGCCGAAGACCGACAAGCCGGCGCAGACTGCCTCGGCCGCGCCAAAAGCCGGCGCGGGCACCTACACGGTCCAGTCGGGCGACAGCCTGTCCTCCATCGCCAGGAAGACCGGCGTTGGCATCGTGGCGCTGAAGCAGGCGAACGGCATGCAAGACGGCCTGCTCAAGATCGGCCAGACGCTGAAGGTTCCGGCAGGTGGCACCGCAACGGTCGCCAGCGCCAAGCCGGCCAAAGTTGATCCGGTGACGACCGCGACCACCCAACCGGCGGCAAAGCCGACGGAGACGCTCGCCACCTACACGCCGCCGAAGAAGGACGCCAAGGTTATCCAGCAGGCCGAGGACGACGATGCTGTTGCGCCCGATGCCACCGGCATCGGCAAGATGCGTTGGCCGGTGCGTGGCCGCGTCATCTCCAATTTTGGTGGCGGCAAGGATGGTGTCGACATCGCCGTGCCTGAGGGGACGCCGGTCAAGGCGGCCGAAAACGGCGTGGTCATCTATGCCGGCGACGGCCTCAAGGAATTCGGCAATACGGTTCTGGTGCGCCACGAAAACGGGCTGGTCACCGTCTATGGTCACGCCAGGTCGATCGAGGTGCAGCGCGGCCAGAAGGTCAAGCGCGGCCAGGAAATCGCGCTGTCGGGCATGAGCGGGACCACCGACTCGCCGAAACTGCACTTCGAAGTGCGCAAGAACTCGGCCCCGGTCGACCCCTCTGGCTATCTCGAATAGAACAATAAACGTTTTGCAGGCCGTCTGACCTCCAGTCCGGCCCGCCGGCTCAGCCCGCTCCGCAAGGGGCGGGCTTTTTCAGTGACCTGACGCAAATCAATCAGTCGTTCAGCGGCTTGCCGAGCCGGCCGGCCAGATCCTGGGTGAACTGCCAGGCGACGCGGCCCGAGCGGCTGCCGCGCGTCGTTGCCCATTCCAGGGCGTCGGCGCGCAGCTGCTCCGGGTCGATAGTGAGCCCGTGATGGCTGGCATAGCTGTTGACCATGTCGAGATATTCGTCCTGCGAACATTTGTGGAAGCCGAGCCACAGGCCGAAACGGTCGGACAGCGAAACCTTTTCCTCGACCGCCTCGGACGGGTTGATGGCGGTCGAGCGCTCATTGTCGATCATGTCGCGCGGCAACAGGTGCCGGCGGTTCGACGTGGCGTAGAAGATGACATTGGCCGGGCGGCCCTCGACGCCGCCTTCAAGGGCTGCCTTCAGCGACTTGTAGGAGGTGTCGTCATGGTCGAAGGAGAGGTCGTCGCAAAACAGGATGAAGCGAAACGGCGCCGCCTTCAGCAGGCCCATCAGCCTGGGCAGCGTGTCGATATCCTCGCGGTGGATCTCGATCAGTTTGAGCGGCAGGTCGGATTTGGCCTGGGCGTTGATCTGCGCATGCACGGCCTTGACCAGCGAGGATTTGCCCATGCCGCGCGCACCCCACAGCAACACGTTGTTGGCGGCGTGGCCGGCGGCGAAGCGCTCGGTGTTTTCGACCAGAATGTCGCGCACGCGGTCGACGCCGCGGATCAGGCCGATGTCGACGCGATTGACCTTGCGCACCGGCTCGAGATAGCCGGGGTCGGCCTGCCAGACGAAGCAATCGGCCACGGCAAGATCGGTCTGCGGCACCGGCGGCGGGGCGAGGCGGGTGACCGCCTCGATCAGGCGGTCGAGCTTTTGGTTCAGGGCCTCGATGGTGCTGTCGGTCATGTCTCGTCTTTTATGTTTCTGCACGAACGTGCGTAGGGGCGGAAATCGTCCTGGTGGAAGCTGCATGAAAACCGCTTCCAAGCTTTTGTTTGAGCATGATCTTTTGCGAAAACCACGCCGGCTTTCCGGGAGCATGCTCTAACACGGGTCAACCGGCCGGAAAAGCAGCCGAAAGCCAGGCCTCGCAGTTGCATTGGCAACTTTACCCACTATATTCCGGCCAAATTTGGCGGGGCCGTCTCGTGGCCCTTTTTCGTATCCCAGTTCATATCCCAGGAGTTCTTGATGTTCGTCACACCGGCATATGCCCAAGCTACCGGAACTCCACTTGGTCCGTTCGGGGACATCGGCATGATCCTGCCGTTCGTGCTGATCTTCGTGATCATGTATTTTCTCATCATCCGGCCGCAGCGCGCGCAGCTGAAGAAGCGCCAGGAGATGATCTCGGCTGTGCGCCGGGGCGACACGGTCATCACCGGCGGCGGCTTCGTCGGCAAGGTGACCAAGGTGATCGACGACAATGAGCTTGAGATCGACCTCGGCGGCGGCACCAAGGTGACGGCGCTGCGCTCGACGATCGCCGATGTGCGGGTCAAGGGCGAGCCGGTGGCCAACCAGAACGCCAAGAAGTAAGCCAGTTTCCCAAGCGGAGCGATCCGCGGGCAGAGCTCTGACAAAAGACGGCGTATGGTCCATTTTTCGCGCCTGAAAATGATCCTGATCTGGCTTGCTATGGCCACAATGCTCGTCGACGCGCCCAGTCTTCACGCTGCCGGCCCGGACGTGCTGCTTCGATTGGACGCGACCGATGTGATCGATCGCCGGTTGGAGGCGACGCGTGACGAAATCAGGACGCTGTTGCGCGATGCAAGGATCGGCTATACTGCTCTTGCTAAGTCGGGTCGGGCCGTTCAGGTGCATATCACCGACCCCGCTCAGGTCGGCGCGGCCAAGATGGCATTGAAGGCGGTGACTGATCCTGTCCTTGGCAGCGCGGGTCCGGTCCAGGAAATGATCCTGGATGATACCGGAGCAGCGTTGCTCAAGTTCACGGTAACAGACACAGGCATCAAGTATCGGATTTCGATCGCGCTTGCGCAGTCGATCGTGGTCATTAAGAATCGCCTGCGTGATCTTGGTGTTGCCGACCCAGTAGTTCAGCCAGAGGGCCAAGACGGTATGCTGGTCCGGACCTCGGGCGTTGCGGATTTGCAAAGGTTGAGGAGAATTCTCACCCGAACCGGAATGCTGACTTTTCAGTGGGTTGATGAGTCGATGCCGGTCGCTGATGCGATCAATGGCCGGACGCCCGCTGGCTCGGTGGTGGTTTATTCGAAGGACGATCCACCGGTTCCCTATCTGGTTGAGAGCCGGACGATCGTTTCCAGTGACGACATTGTCAATGCTCAGGCGACTCCCAACTCCGTCACAAATGAGCCGGCGGTTTCGTTCACCTTCGATTCCAGGGCAACGGCACGCGTTGCGCAGGCGACCTCGCAGAATGTCGGCAAGCTATTTGCGATGATCCTCGACAACCAAGTGCTTTCGGTGCCAGTCGTCCGCGAGCCAATTCTTAACGGCCGCGGCCAGATATCGGGCAACCTCACCAAGGAGAACGCCGATGATCTGGCCTTGCTTTTGCGTTCCGGACCGATGCCTGCACAATTGAAAATAGTCGAGTAGCGCACGATAGCGCCCGGCGGTGATCAGAATTAGAATGGGAACCGACAGAGGCGATTGACGCCGAAACCGCTGCCGGCGGCAGCGCCAAATTGACCTCAGCGCGCTCGACAATCGGCGAAGTGCGGGTTAAGGGCGAGCCGGTGGCAAATAAGAACGCCAAGAAATAACCGAATTGTCGGCGGAACGATCCGCCAGTACGCCGTGACGGACAACGCCATATGCTGTATTTTTCGCGCCTGAAGATGATCCTGATCTGGATCGCCGTGGCCGTCACATTCATCCTTGCCGCGCCAAATCTCTTCCCGGCCAGCACATTGGCGCAATTGCCCAACTGGGTGCCGAAGCGGCAGATGACGCTTGGTCTCGATCTGCAGGGCGGTTCGCACATCCTCTTGCAGATGGACCAGAATGATCTCGTCAAGGCGCAGCTGGAAACGACGCGCGACGAGATCCGCACGCTGCTGCGCGATGCCAAGGTGGGCTATACCGGCCTTGGCGGCACCGGCAGGACCGTACAAGTGCGCATCACCGATCCAACCCAGATCGATGCCGCTAAGACGGCGCTTAAGCCGCTGACCGATCCGGTCGCCGCCGGCCTGTTCACCGGTGGCTCCATCCAGGAAATGTCCCTGGATGATTCCGAAGCCGGGCTGCTCAAATTCACCGTCACCGACGCCGGCATCAAATACCGCACCTCAGCCGCATTGGCGCAGTCGATCGAAGTCGTCGAGCGTCGCGTCAACGAACTCGGCACCACCGAGCCGATCGTGCAGCGGCAGGGCGACGACCGTGTGCTCGTCCAGGTGCCGGGCCTGCAGGATCCGCAAAGGCTGAAGGAGATCATTGGCCAGACCGCCAAGATGACCTTCCAGATGGTGGATACCTCGATGTCGGTGCAGGATGCGCTGAACGGCCGCCCGCCGGCAGGCTCCTCGGTGCTTTATTCGCAGGACGATCCGCCGGTTCCGTATCTGGTGGAAAATCGCGTCATCGTGTCCGGCGAGGATCTTGCCAAGGCCACCGCAACTTATGATTCCCGAAACAACGAGCCAGTGGTTTCGTTCGTCTTCAACTCGCGCGGTGCGACACGGTTCGGCCAGGCGACCCAGCAGAATGTCGGCAAGCCGTTCGCCATCATC
This sequence comes from Mesorhizobium sp. M1078, assembly GCF_040318615.1. Classification (NCBI taxonomy): domain Bacteria; kingdom Pseudomonadati; phylum Pseudomonadota; class Alphaproteobacteria; order Hyphomicrobiales; family Phyllobacteriaceae; genus Mesorhizobium; species Mesorhizobium sp. M1078. The sequence goes on along the minus strand of NZ_JAMYMP010000017.1, from coordinate 60,442 downwards.
CTCGACAATCAGGTGATTTCGGCGCCGGTGATCCGCGAACCGATCCTCGGCGGCAGCGGCCAGATTTCAGGCAATTTCACCGCCGAAAGCGCCAACGACCTCGCCGTGCTGCTGCGGGCCGGTGCGTTGCCGGCAAAGCTGACCGTGATCGAAGAACGCACGGTGGGCCCGGGCCTCGGCCAGGATTCGATCCATGCCGGCAAGGTCGCCGGCATCATCGGCTCCATTCTCGTCGTCGCCTTCATGTTCGTCGCGTACGGACTTCTCGGCTTCCTCGCCAACATTGCGCTCGCCGTGCACGTGGCGATGATCGTCGGGGTCTTGTCGCTGCTCGGCGCGACGCTGACCTTGCCCGGCATTGCCGGTATCGTGCTGACCATCGGCATGGCGGTCGATTCCAACGTGCTGATCTATGAGCGCATCCGCGAGGAGCGACGGGCCGGCCGTTCGGTCATCCAATCGATCGACACAGGTTTCACCAAGGCGTTGGCGACCATCGTGGATTCCAACGTGACGTCGCTGATTGCCACGGTCGTGCTGTTCTATCTCGGCACCGGACCGGTCAAGGGCTTCGCCATCACCTATGCCATCGGCATCTTGACCACGGTCTTCACCGCCTTCACCTTCACCCGTCTGCTGGTGTCGATCTGGCTGCGCCGTGCGCGTCCGAAGGAATTGCCGCGTGCGCCGGTGACCTTCGTTCCGGCCGGCACGAAAATCCCGTTCATGGGCATCCGCCGCTGGACCTTCGCACTGTCCAGCCTGCTGTCGATCGCGTCGGTTATCGGATTCCTGACCATCGACATCAACTACGGCATCGACTTCAAGGGCGGCTCGATCATCGAGGTGCAGTCCAAGCAAGGCGACGCCGATATTGGCGATATCAGAAGCCGGCTGTCGGAGCTAAACATCGGTGAAGTGCAGGTCCAGCAATTCGGCGCGCCGAACGACGTGCTGATCCGCGTCGGCACCCAGGATGGCGGCGAGAACGCCGAGCAGACCGTCATCGACAAGGTGCGCGGCGAGCTCCAGGACAATTACGATTTCCGCCGCGTCGAGGTGGTGGGCCCGACGGTTTCGGGCGAGCTGGCCAAGCAAGGCACGATTGCCATGATCATCGCGCTGATCGGCATCCTGGTCTATGTCTGGTTCCGCTTCGAATGGCAGTTCGCGGTCGGCGCGATCGTGGCGACGGTGCACGATGTGGTGATGACGCTGGGCTTCTTCGTCATCACCGGGCTCGAATTCAATCAGTCTTCGCTAGCGGCGATCCTGACCATTATCGGCTATTCGCTCAACGATACGATCGTCGTCTATGACCGTGTTCGAGAAGATTTGCGAAAATACAAACGAATGCCGCTGCCGCAATTGTTGAACAACGCCATCAACGAGACGCTGTCGAGAACGACGCTGACTTCGGTGACGACCATCCTGGCGCTGCTGGCGCTGGTGTTGTTCGGCGGCGAGGTGATCCGCTCGTTCACCATGGCGATGCTGTTCGGCGTCGTCTTCGGCACCTATTCGTCGATCTTCATCGCAGCACCCTTGCTGATCCTGTTCAGGCTCAGGCCGCAGGGAGCGAGCGCCGATGAGGAGAAGCCGGTTGGTGGCGGCAAGGCCGTGGCGACCTGACGGCTGCGCTGGTGGCAAAAGGCATCGTCATCCGCGAGGCGCATTTCCCCGGACGGGCGCCGATCGAAGCCTACGGCAATGGCGGCTTCCGCTTCGCCGACATGTCGCATCGCGGCTCGCTTCTTTGCCTGCCCTCCGGCATCCATGGCTGGGAGCCGGCCGATCCGCTGGTCCTGACGGCGGCGGATTTCGACCTGCTGCTGGCTGAGGCCGGCAAGGTCGAGATCCTGCTGGTTGGCACAGGCAAGGATTTGCGGCCCTTGCCGACAGCACTTCGGGCGGCGCTGAAAGCGGCTGGCATTGGCTCCGACCCGATGTCGACGGGGGCAGCGGTGCGGACCTACAATGTTCTGCTTGCCGAAGACCGCGCCGTGGCCGCGGCGCTGATCGCCGTCGACTGACGTGACCGATACAGCTGACATCGTCATGGAGACGGTGCGCGCCGGCGACCATGACCGCTATGTCAGCGCACTCTATGCACCGGCCAACAAGCGCGCGGCGCTGTTTTCGCTTTACGCCTTCAATGCCGAGATTGCGTCTGTCCGAGACCGCATCCACGAGGCATTGCCGGGCGAAGTGAGGCTGCAATGGTGGCGCGATGTCATCGCTGCTGAAGCCGCAGCCACAGGCAACCCGCTCGCCGATGCGCTGAAGGCGACGATTTCTGCCCATGGCCTGCCCAAAACTGCCTTCGACAACATGCTCGAGGCCCGCATCTTCGACCTCTATGACGATCCGATGCCGTCGCGCACCGATCTCGAGGGATATTGCGGCGAGACGGCGGCCGCGCTGATCCAGCTGGCGGCGATGGTGCTCGATCCCAATCAGGCGCCGCGCTTTGCCGAACTGGCGGGCAGGGCCGGCTGCGCCCAGGCGATGACCGGCCTGTTGCTGCTGTTGCCGCTGCATCGCCGACGCGGGCAATGCTTCGTGCCGGCGGATATCCTTGCAGCGGCCGGCTCGTCGCCGGAGGAGTTCGTCAGCGGCGACGGCGGCCCCGGCGCTCAGCGCGCTGTGGCTGCGATGATTGCATTGGCGCAGGAGCATCTCCGCGCTTTCGAGCAAGGGGCGTCCGCACTTCCGGAAACGCTGCGTCCGGCGTTCCTGCCGCTGGCGCTGACCAGCGCCTATCTCGGCAAGATGGCCAATGGCCGCTCGCCGCTTGGTGGCGCAGCCCGGCTTTCGGCTCTGCGCCGGCATTGGCTGTTGCTCAGGCGCGCAACGCGGGGTTGGCCAGCGAGTTAACGTAAACGTCAATCGCGTTAGGAGTCTGAGACTTGGCTATTCAGCAGCTTCCGATGTTTGCGCCGGCAGCCCTAGCCACTCCCGACAATCTGCCCGCGCGCGTGAGGTGATCGCGTGGCGCTTGGCCACCGTCTTGTCCTTGCCGCGCAGGCGTTTGCCTTCGGTCTTCGGTGCTTCCACCGGCGGGAACAGGCCGAAATTGACGTTCATCGGCTGGAACGAGCGTTTGCCCGGCTCGTCGTCGGAAACGATGTGGCCGCCGGTGATGTGGTTGAGCAAGGCGCCGAAGGCGGTGGTGAGCGGTGGCAGCGATGGCGCGTGGCCGAGCCGCTCGGCGGCGGCGAAGCGGCCGGCGAGCAGTCCGATCGCCGCGCTCTCGACATAGCCCTCGCAGCCGGTGATCTGGCCGGCAAAGCGCAGGCCCGGCCGCGACTTCAGCTGCAGCGAGGCGTCGAGCAAAGTCGGCGAATTGATGTAGGTGTTGCGGTGCAGGCCGCCGAGACGGGCGAACTCGGCGTTTTCCAGACCCGGAATGGTGCGGAACACGCGCACCTGCTCGGCATGCTTCAGCTTGGTCTGGAAACCGACCATGTTGTAGAGCGTGCCCAGCGCATTGTCCTGACGCAGCTGCACCACGGCATAGGCTTTTACCGTCGGATTGTGGGCATTGGTCAGCCCCATCGGCTTCATCGGCCCGTAGCGCAGCGTCTCGACGCCGCGCTCGGCCATGATCTCGATCGGCAAGCAGCCGTCGAAATAGGGCGTGCCTTCCCACTGCTTGAATTCGGTCTTCTGGCCGTCGACCAGCGCCTGTACGAAGGCGAGATACTGGTCCTTGTCCATCGGGCAGTTGATGTAGTCCTTGCCGGTGCCGCCGGGCCCAACCTTGTCGTAGCGCGACTGGAACCAGCAAATGTCCATGTCGATCGTGTCGAAATGGATGATCGGGGCAATCGCGTCGAAGAAGGCCAGCGCATCGGCGCCGGTTGCCTCGGCGATCGACTGGGCGAGCGACGGCGCGGTCAGCGGTCCCGTGGCGATGATCGCCTGGTCCCACTCCGCCGGCGGCAGGCCCGGCACTTCCTCGCGCTCGATGGTGATCAGCGGGTGCGCTTCAAGCTTTTTCGTCACCGCGTCGGAGAAACCGTCGCGATCCACGGCCAGCGCGCCGCCTGCCGGCACCTGGTTGGCGTCGCCGGCACTCATGATCAGCGAGCCGGCCAGCCGCATTTCGGCATGCAGCAGGCCGACGGCGTTGTTCTCGGCATCGTCGGAGCGGAAGGAATTGGAACAAACGAGTTCAGCCAGCCCATCGGTCTTGTGCGCATCGGTGCCGCGAACCGGGCGCATCTCATGCAAAATGACGGGAACACCGGCTTGTGCTGCCTGCCAGGCGGCTTCGGAGCCGGCAAGGCCGCCGCCGACGATGTGGATTGGATTTTTGCTCATGAGCGCCGGAATAATCGCTTGGCGCGCTGTTTGCAATTGGCCGGCTGCACGCGTGGGTCATTGTCGTGCAACGACGGAGCTCGACTTTCTTATGTCCGCGGCGACGCTCTGATGGCGGCGTAAAGCGCCTCGATCGACTGCATGCGCATTGAAAAGCCTGCCCAAAAACAACAACACCCGCCGCGGGAGGAGGTGCGGCGGGTGTCGTTTTTGGGGCCGATCCTCGGGAGGAGGTGGGGATCGGCCGTATTCGTCATCGCCGGGGAGGAGGTCGGCTTTGACGAAATTCTTTTCGCCGGATCGAGGGAGGCGAAATCCCTGGAAGACGAACTGCGTTCACTTTGGAGACGAACTGCGTTCGCTTTGGAAACAGCGCCCGCCGCGGGAGGAGGTGCGGCGGGCGCCGTTTTGGTGGTCAACCCTCGGGAGGAGGTGAAGGCTGACCGTATCCGTCAGGGTCGGGGAGGAGGTCGACCCTGGCGAAATTCTGGTTAGATCGTCGCCCTGCGGGCGATGATCTTGATCTCGTCGCGGACGATGCCGAGATCATGGAGCTGACGGTTCGAAAGGCGACCCAGCTCGGTAACGGTGTCGCGGTAAACGCGCCAGTTACGATAGTTGCGGATCAGGTTCATTGTCGTTCTCTTTTTCAAAACTGGTTCGGATCATTTGCGATCCGAAGAGGATTAGACCGCCTTGCGGGCGACGTAGTGGATGTCGCTGCGGCTGATGCCGAGGTCGGTCAGTTCACGGTTCGACAGGCGGCTCAGCTCGGAGACGGTGTCCCGGTAGCGGCGCCAGTTGCGGTAGTTGCGGATCAGGTTCATGGTAGTGCTCGTTTCGTCTTTCTTCGGATCATTCCGTTTGTGTACGAACAGTAAATAGGCTGGGTAATATCGATTTAAAAGTGCTGTTGGCGCATGGCAGCAATGCAAATTGTGCAATGCAACATTAACGCGCGTTCACGGCTTCGTCATGAAGAAACCCGAATCGGAAAATGACGTTGCGTCAACGATTTGGGCGGATCGGCTGTCAGAAAGACCAAGCTGGGGGAGAAGCGGCATGGCGAGTTATTCGTCACGGGCGAGGGCCGATATCGGGCGGTGGCTGCAGGCCGGCCTGATCGACGCCAAGACGGCCGATGCGCTTAAGTGCGACATCGACGCAAACGAGCGCAAATCGCTGAGCTTCGGCACTATATTGGCCATGATGGCAGCGCTGCTGTTCGGCGCCGCGATCCTGCTCTTCGTCGCCGCCAACTGGGACGCGGTCCCGCGGCTGGTGCGGGTCGCGGCGCTGTTTGCCGTCATTCTCGCCGGCTATGTCGGCGGCGCGGTGTTGAAGATGCGCGACCATCCGGCGATCGGCGAGGCGCTGTGGATCGTGGCCGCCGCGGCCTTCGGCGGATCGATCGCGCTGATCGGCCAGATGTACCATCTCACGGGTGACGAAGCCTCGGCCATCGTCACCTGGGGCATCGGCACGGCATTAGCCGCGGTGGCGTTGCGCTCGAACCCGCTGACGGTCGCTGCCGTCGGCATATCCGTTGCCTGGCTGTTCGTGCGCGCATTCGACTTTTATGACCGCCCCGTATTTCCGGATTTCTTCGTTATCATGGCGCCGGTGCTTTTTGTCGTCTCGTTGTGGACGCGCAGCCAGCCGGCACGCCACCTGATCATTCTCTCGGTCATTTTCTATATCGCGGTGCGCGGCCTGGACCAGAACACGCTCGCCCTGGCTATTCCTCTCGTCGTGGTGTCGGCGCTGCTGTTTGCGGTTTCGATCTTCGCCGCTGGGCCGGCCGACCGGATCTTGCAGCTCGGCGGGCGGTTGCCTTTGCACGCCTTGATCGGCTTTCTCACCGGGCTGGCGATGATGCAGATCGAACTGGGCGATGACAACGCCTTCAGCAACGGCTTTGCCGTCGCCTCGGTTATCGCGCTGGCCGGGATTGCGGCGGCGATCGTTCTGGGCGGGCGCGAGAGCAGGGGGCTGCGCTGGGTTGCCTATGCCGGCTTTGCCTTCGAACTTGCCATTATCTACGTCGTGACCTTGCAGACGATGCTCGGCACGGCCGGCTTCTTCCTGGCTGCCGCGGTGCTTTTCGGCACCCTGGCTCTCGTCATCATCCGTGTGGAAAAACGCATGAAGGCCCCGGAAGGAGCGGCAGCATGATGTCGGGAAAGAAACTTGTCATCTCGGCGCTGGTCCTGGCGCTCGTCCAGATCGGCTTCCTGAGCTGGATCATCGCCGGCCGCGCGGCGATCCTGCGCAACGGCAAGGAGGTCTTGCTGAAAGTCGAGCCGGTCGATCCGCGCGATCTGCTGCGCGGCGACTATATTATCCTCGGCTATGAAATATCGCGCTTGCCGGTGAAGCTGATCGCCAACATCCCGGCCGGCCAGCTCGTGAGCGAGAACACGCCGATCGTGGTCCGGCTGAAGCCGGGTGCCGACGGCTATTGGCATGCGACCACGGCCTGGTTCGGCAAGGCTCCGACGCCGGCGACCGCCGACGAAGCCGATATTGTCGGCCAGGTCGCGCCGGGCTGGACGCTTGATCCTGAATCCACGATCGCACCGCAATACGGCATCGACCGCTTCTACCTTCCTGAGGGCCAGGGCATTGCGATCCAGGACGACATGCGGGTGCGGCCATTCGGCGTGCGCATCGCGCTCGCCGCCAGTGGCGAGGCGCAGATCAAGGGGCTGATGGACGGCGACAAGACATTGTTTGAGGAACCGCTCTACTAGAAGACATTACCAGGGCATGGATTTCGGCAACGATCGATCGCTTCGCCCTCATGCAAACCAGACGGGCGAAGACAATGCCGATTACGGTGACGACGCGCGAAGATATCAATCTCGATGCCGTTTTGCGCGTCGCCTGGAGAAACGACACGGTCGAAATCGGCGACAAGGCCTTGCAACGCATTGCCGAATGCCGCGCCTCGTTCCTGAAACTCATTGAGTCCGATCCGCCGCCGGTCATCTACGGCGTCACCACCGCGATGGGCGAGCTGGCAAGCCGCAAGCTCGAACTTGACGAGCGCGACCGCCATGCGCGCATCAAAGCGTATGCCGCGGCCACATCCTTCGGGGAGCCGTTGCCCGAGCGCGTGGTCCGGGCGATCGTGCTGGCACGGCTGACCAATTTCATCGAAGGCAATGCCGCCACCACGCCGCGCATCGCGCTAGCCGTTGCGGCGATGCTCGACGGCGGCCTGATGCCGGTGGTGCCATCGCAAGGGCAGGGTGGCGCCGGCGAGATCCTGGCGCTCTATCCGCTGTTTGCTGCGCTTACCGTCAGCCTTGAGCTTGAGGTGAAGGAGCGGGGATCGCTGATCAACGGCTCGCCTTGCGCGGCGGCACTGGTGGCGGACGCAGCACTTGCCGCGCGTCGTCGCCTCGCCATGGCGCACAAGGTGTTCGCGCTGTCGATCGAAGCGTTTCGCGCGCCGCTCGAGCATTATGATGCCGCGCTCGACGGCTCTGGGGCGACGAACACGAAGCGGCCGCCTTGCAAGGGTTGCGGCAGTTTCTGGTCGGCGCCGGGGATGGACGGCGCAATTATCAGGCGCCGGTCAGCTACCGCATCGTGCCGCGCGTACTCGGCCATGCGCATAGGACGCTGGCCGGCGCCGAGCAGGCGGCGACCGTCTCGCTGGCCTCGATCTCGGACAATCCAGTCTATATCCCGCCCGACGCGGCGCACCCGCTGGGGCGCTGCATCTCGACCGGCGGCTATCACAATGCCATAGCGACGCCGGCGCTCGACGATCTGGCGGCGATCTGGGCCGATCTCTGCCTGCTCTGCGACCGCCACGCCTCAAAGCTGCTGAACGGCAAGGTCTCGCTGCTGCCCGACCTGTTGATGACCGGGCGGCATTGGGCCGACAGCGATGGTCATGGCAATGTCGGCTATGTGCCGATGGCGATCACCGGTTATCTCGAACAGGCCAAACTCGCGGCGCAGCGCACCTTCATTCCGGGCACCGAATCGGCCGGCGCCGGCCAGGATGACGTCGCCACCACCGCATTCTTCGCCTGGACCAAGGAAGCGACGGCCGGCCGCTGCCTCGACGCGGCGATGGCCATGCTGGCCATGATCGCCTCGCAGGCCCTGTACGTGACTGAACGCGCCGCGCCGCCGGCATTGCAGGATTTTGTCGCGGATATCAGGAAGATCGTGCCGCCGGTCGACGCCGACCGGGTGCTGGGGCCGGAGCTGGCGAAATTGGCGGAGTGGTTTACCGGTCAAGTGTTTGAAGTGTAGGCCGTCGCCGCCAGTCCTCCTACGCCACGGCTTCGGAGGACACTCTTCGCTATATCAAGCTCCTGGGTGGCCTGCCACCCGAAGCTCGATAGAGCGAAGGGTGGTGCGGATGAAGGGACTCGAACCCCCACGCCTTTCGGCACTGGAACCTAAATCCAGGGCGTCTACCAGTTCCGCCACATCCGCATTTGTCGGCAATCCCATGTAGCCATCATTCTGTCAATGTCGGAGCGAAAATGGCGTCAATTCGCTGCAACGCGAAGATGGTTGAAAATTGGCCTCGCCTGTGACAAAAGGCGTGTCAAATGTGACGGGACGCGCCGATCCGCTTCTGCAGAATGTGATAAGAAGTAGGAAAAACAAGAACTTATTCACATCTTGGAACGCAGTTTGGAAGAATTTGAGCCGTAATTTCGGTCAAATCGCCAGGTTCCGTACCAAAAGCCATTCCCGGCAAGATTGTACCGGCAGGCTGTGAACGGCAAGACGCCGTGGCAGCCTCTTTGGTGAAGATAAAGGTTTTACGATGCAGGTCACCGAAACGCTCAACTCCGGTCTCAAGCGCGAGATCAAGATCACCGTGCCGGCCGGTGATATGGAAGCCAAGCTGATGGCGCGGCTGTCCGACGCCAGGAACAAGGTCCGCATCAACGGCTTCCGTCCCGGCAAGGTGCCTGTGCAGCATTTGCGCAAGGTCTACGGCAAGTCGTTCATGGCCGAAGTGGTCAACGAGATCCTCAACGATTCGACCCGTTCGATCATCACGGGGCGCGGCGAAAAGGCCGCCATGCAGCCTGAAGTGATCATGACGGAAGACGAGAAGGAGGCCGAGAAGATCCTGGCCGGCGGCGCCGACTTCGAATTCCGCCTCAACTACGAGGTCATCCCGGCGATCGAGATCAAGGATTTCTCCGACATCAAGGTGACGCGCCAGGTATTCGAAGTGCCGGACAGCGAGATCGACGAGCAGGTCCAGCGCGTTGCCGAATCGGTGCGAAGCTTCGAGCCGAAGACCGGCAACGCCGCCGAAGGCGATCGCGTTTCGATCGACTATGTCGGCAAGATCGACGGCGAGGCCTTTTCCGGCGGCGCCGGCACCGACCAGCCGCTGGTTCTGGGGTCCAAGGAATTCATTCCGGGCTTCGAGGACCAACTGATCGGCGCCAAGGCCGGCGACGAGAAGCAGGTCACGGTCACTTTCCCGGAAAACTACCAGGCCGCGCATCTGGCCGGCAAGGAAGCCACCTTCGACGTCACCGTCAAGGAAGTGTCCAAGCCCGGCGCGCTGGAAATCAACGACGAGATGGCCAAGAACCTCGGCCTGGAATCGCTGGAGCGCCTGCGCGACGTGGTGCGCGGCCAGATCGAGAACCAGTTCGGCTCGATGACGCGCCAGAAGGTCAAGCGTCAGCTGCTCGACCAGCTTGACGCGGCCTATTCGTTCGAGGCGCCGTCGAAGCTCGTCGATGCCGAGTTCAACAACATCTGGACCCAGGTCAACCGCGATCTCGAAGCCGCCGGCCGTACCTTCGCCGACGAGGAGACGACGGAAGAAGAGGCACGCGCCGAATATCTGCGGCTTGCCGAGCGCCGCGTGCGTCTCGGCCTGGTTTTGGCCGAGATCGGCGAGAAGGCCGGCGTCACCGTTTCCGACGAGGAACTGCAGCGCGGCCTGTTCGAGCAGGTGCGCCGCTACCCGGCCAACCAGCAGCAGGAAGCCTTCGAGTTCTATCGCAGCAATCCGGAAGCCCTGAACACGCTGCGCGCGCCGATGTTCGAGGAGAAGGTCGTCGACCATCTGCTCAGCCAGATCTCGGTCACCGACGTCAAGGTCAGCAAGGAAGAGTTGATGGCTGACGACGAAGAGGGCGATACAGCCAAGGCCAAGCCGGCGAAGAAGGCCGCTGCCAAGAAGGCCGACAAGGCTGAAAAGGCCGACGACGCGGAAGAGCCGAAGAAGAAGGCAGCCCCGAAGAAGAAGGCCGCCAAGGACGCCGAATAAGCGCCTGACGACAAGATCAGAAAAGGCCGCCCTCGAGGCGGCCTTTTTCGTTGTGGCGGATGTGCCTTGAGCCACCGCAGCCCACCTGAACCTTTGTACGGTCGACCTGTTCTACCTACCGGCCAGATTCTGTGGTACACAAGTGCCGCAATTCCATCTGGGGAGGAGCGGAGAATCTATTCTGCCGTGCAGGGCGCATGCTGGTGCTACCGGCATGTGCAGACCGTCTCAGGCAAATTTGACGATCAGGGAGGAATGCCATGCGCTTGGTTGCGTTTTTCGCCGTCGTTTCCGTTGCAACTTTCATCGCCAATCCATCGCGGGCACAGGACGCCGCGGCGGGCGAGAAGGTCTTCACCAAATGCAAGGTCTGCCACGTCGCAGACCAAGATACCAACAAGATAGGCCCTTCGTTGCATGGCGTTATCGGCCGGACGGCCGGCACGCATCCGGATTTCAAATATTCCGAAGCCATGATCGCGGCCGGCACATCCGGCGTCAAATGGGATGAACCGACACTGACGACGTATCTTCACGACCCCAAGGCAATGGTCAAAGGGACGAAGATGGCGTTTCCCGGTCTCAAGAAGGACGAGGACGTCGCCAACGTCATCGCCTATCTGAAGCAATTTTCCCCGTAACCTGGCTCGTCGGCCGGCCAGAGCGTTTCACCGTCTCACGGAAACGGCGATCCGCTCGATCTCTTTGTTCTTACGCAATTCCGGACGGAAAACCGCATACGCTCTTTCTGGAATTGCTCTAGGCTGCCCGGTTTCCATCGATGGTCGTCTCAAATGTCGGTCAAGGAAAGCCTTAAGGATACCGGCGTCCGCCTCTCGGAAGCGACGGCCAGTGATTTCTTTGCGCTCTTGAAGCCTCGGGTCATGGCCCTTGCCGTCTTTACCGCCTTCGTCGGTCTGATGGTGGCGCCCGGCGCGATGAACCCGGTCATCGCCGTGATCGCCATAGGTGCGATTGCGGTTGGAGCGGGAGCGGCCGGCGCGCTCAACATGTGGTACGACGCCGACATCGACGCGCTGATGTCGCGCACGTCAAAGCGGCCGGTTCCGTCGGGCCGCGTCACGGCCGGCGAAGCGCTCGGCTTCGGCCTGGTGCTTTCCGCACTTTCGGTCATGACGCTCGGCGTGCTGGTGGGCTGGCTTGCCGCGTCACTGCTGGCCTTCACCATCTTTTTCTACGTCGTCATCTATACGATGTGGCTGAAGCGCTCGACACCGCAGAACATCGTCATCGGCGGCGCGGCGGGTGCCCTTCCTCCGATGATCGGCTGGGCGGCGGCCACCGGCGCCATCGGCATTGAAAGCCTCATCCTGTTCCTGATCATTTTCCTGTGGACGCCGCCGCATTTCTGGGCGCTCGCACTGTTCAAGGCCGGCGACTATGCCGCTGCCGGCATCCCGATGATGCCGAACGTGGCCGGCCAGGCCTCGACCAGAAGGCAGATCTTCGCCTATTCACTGCTCCTGGCACCGATCGGAGTGCTGCCCTGGGCGTTCGGATTTACGAGCGGGGTCTATGGGATTGTTTCGGCTGCATTGGGCGCGGGTTTCATCTGGCATGCCTGGAACGCCCTGGTCATCCTCGACAAGGAGATGAAGCCGGCCAAGGCGCTGTTTGCCTATTCGATCTTCTATCTTTTCGCGATCTTTGCCGTGCTGCTTGCCGACACCATAGCGATACGCGCGTTCATGTCAGCCGGAGGGTGACGGCATGACGCTGTGTTCGGAAACCTCGCCTTCCGGGAGCCTTTTGTAAGAACGGGCGACAAGCTCCAGTCAATGGAGTATATTGATTGCGGTGCAGGTCGCGGTTCGCGTGGCCAGTCATGCAGAACGGCAGCACCGTGAAACCGCGACCTTGCCGGACCTGGTCTGGAGGAACGGGCATGACAAGTTTTCACGTGATTGCAGGCGCCAGCGAAACGCTGGAACACACCAAAATCCGAAAAATCAGTGTTTCCGATCTTTTCGATGCGCTCAAGCGCGGTGTTGACGATTTTATGGTCAAACCGTCGCACATCGTCTTTCTCTGCCTGATCTATCCGCTTGTCGGCGTGGTGCTCGCTGCCTGGACTTCGGGCGCCAATGCGTTGCCGATGTTGTTTCCGCTGGTGTCCGGCTTTGCGCTGATCGGTCCATTCGCGGCGATCGGCCTCTATGAGATCAGCCGCAGACGAGAAGCCGGGCTCGACACCTCCTGGACGCACGCTTTCGAGGTCAGGAATTCTCCGGCCCTGCCAGCCATCGCCGCAGTCGGGATCATGCTGGTTGCAATCTTCATCGCCTGGCTTTTGGCGGCGCAGGTGTTCTACGAATATCTCTTCGGCCCGGCTCCGCCTGCATCGATTTCGGGCTTCATCAATGAAATATTTGCCACCGGACGCGGCTGGTCTCTGATTGTCCTGGGGCACGCCATCGGCTTCGTCTTCGCCGCGGTGGTGTTGTGCACGACGGTTGTCGCCTTCCCATTGCTGCTCGACCGCGACGTCGGCGCCTACGAAGCCATCCACACGTCGGTGCGAGCGGTGCTGGCGAACCCGATCCCCATGGCTGTCTGGGGACTGATTGTCGCCGTCGCCCTGATCATAGGCTCGCTGCCGGTGTTTGCCGGGCTGGCGGTCGTGCTGCCGATCCTGGGTCACGCCACCTGGCATGTCTACCGCAAGGTTGTGGAGCCGCCATCGTCCCCGACGCGGGTCGGCCTCTGACCCCGCAGATCAGCTGATGGGAAGCTTCATCTCCGGTCTTTGACCGGAGATGAAGACTGTGCGTCAGGGCCCCGGTCCGAAGAAGGACAACCGGGTGAGAAGCGTGTAGTCCGCTTCGAAGAGCATCATCGCCACGAACACCAATATCAGAAGCGGCGGCAGGATGATCGCATAGGTCAGCGCCAGCCGCTCCCAGGCCATGTGCATGAACACGGCGACGATCAGCCCGGCCTTGAGGATCATGAAGATCAGGATCAGAGACCATCTGAGATAACCGTGGATCCCGAGATAATCGACCATGTAGGAGCAGGCGCTGAGGATGAACAGCCATGCCCAGACCACCAGATAGAGCTTGATCGGATGTTCCTGATGAACCTCCGCGACGCCGGTCGGTGGCGCTTCATGCGCATGATCAGAGTGCAGCGCGTGTTGCCCGAGGCCGTTTGCGGTTGCTTCAGCCATGTCAGCCTCTCACCAAAGATAGAAGAATGCGAAAATGAAGACCCAGACCAGGTCGACGAAATGCCAGTAGAGCCCCATGATTTCGACGTTCTCGTAGCGACCCCTGCGGCTGGTGAAGAAGCCGGGACGTCCGACGTCATAGTCTCCACGCCAGACCTTTCGCGCCACGATGATGAGGAAGATCACGCCGATCGTCACATGCGTGCCGTGGAAGCCGGTGATCATGAAGAAAGTCGAACCGAATTGTGCCGCGCCCCAGGGATTGCCCCACGGCCGTACGCCTTCGGTGATCAGCTTGGTCCATTCGAAGGCTTGCATGCAGACGAAGGTGGCTCCTAGCGCTGCCGTCAGAAGCATGAGGATTGCGGTTTTGCGGCGGTCGCGGCGATAGCCGAAATTGACCGCCATCGCCATCGTTCCGCTGCTCGATATCAGCACGAAGGTCATGATGGCAATCAGGATCAGTGGAATGTCCGAACCGCCGATGTGAAGCGCAAAGACCTCGCTCGGATTGGGCCACGGCACACGTGTGGAGACGCGCGCGGTCATGTAGGAGAGCAGGAAGCAGCCGAAGATGAAGGTGTCGCTGAGCAGGAAGATCCACATCATGGCCTTGCCCCAGGACACGTTCTTGAACGCGCGCTGATCCGAGGACCAGTCGGCGGCGATGCCTTGCCAGCCTGCGGGCCGCGTCTCCGTTTGGCCGGTATGCGTCAGTGTCGTTTCTGCCATGCTCCTCGACCTCCTAGGTCAGCAACTGCCGGCAAATATCGATGAACGTCGCGGCCCAGCCGGCTAAAAGAGCGAAGATGGCGAGCCAGACGAAAAGCAGGAAATGCCAGTACATGGCGCATAATTCGACGCTGAGGCGAAGCCGTTCCGGCCGTGCCCCGTTCCAGGCGCCGGCGGTTGTCCTGCCCAGGCCCACCAGCCCTCCCACTATATGCAGGCCGTGCATCCCGGTTATCAGGTAGAAAAAACTGTTGGCCGGATTGGAGGCCAGAAAATAGCCATCGGCGGTCAGGTCCCGCCATGCCATGAGCTGCCCGATGAGGAAGGCGATCGCGGTGAGCCCAGCCGCGGCAAGGCCGAGCCTGACCGTGTCCATCTGGCGCTTGCGCGCCGCGATCGAGGCGCATTGCAGCGCAACGCTGCTCAGCACCAGCATGCCGGTGTTGAGCCAGAGCAGGCGTGGGATGGGCAGCGGCTGCCAGTCCGACAGCGCCATACGCATGAAGTAGGCGCTGGTGAACAGCGCAAACAGGCAGCCGACCACGGCGAGGAAGACACCGAGGCCAATCTTGGCGGTCGGCAGGCTCGATCGGTCGAAGGCGACAAAATCTCCTGCCACACCTTGCTCGAGCCATGGTTTCGCCATCAGCCGCTGATGCGAGAGCCACCAGCCGGCAAAGCCGGCGATCACGAGAAGGAAGACCAGGATGACGCTCATGCCGGCTCCCTGGAGGGGCCGAACGTGCCCGGCATGTTTTGCGGAATGAAGTCCTCCTTGGCGCCCGGCACGCTGTAGTCATAGGCCCAGCGATAGACGATCGGCAGATCCTTGCCGAAATTGCCATGCGCCGGTGGCGTCTGCGGCGTTTGCCATTCGAGTGTCGTGGCTCGCCATGGATTGCCACCGGCCTCGCGCCCATGGCGGATGCTCCAGATAAGATTGAACAGGAAAACGATCTGGGCGAAGCCGACGATGAACGCCATGATGCTGATGAACGAGTTCAGGTGATGCGCCGACTCCGTCATGACCGTCACGTCGGTCAGTTCGGCATAGCGCCGCGGCACGCCCATCAGGCCGATGTAATGCATGGGAAAGAAGATCAGGTAGGCGCCGAGAAATGTGACCCAGAAATGGAACCGGCCGAGCGTCTCGTTCAGCATCCGGCCGGTGACCTTCGGGTACCAGTGGTAGATCGCGCCGAAGATGACGACGATCGGAGCAACACCCATGACCATATGGAAGTGAGCGACGACGAACATCGTGTCCGACAGCGGGACGTCGACGACGACGTTGCCGAGAAACAGCCCGGTCAACCCGCCATTGACGAAGGTGACGATGAAAGCCATGGCAAACAGCATCGGTATGGTGAGATGGATGTCGCCCCGCCACAGCGTCAGCACCCAATTGTAGACCTTGATCGCCGTCGGGATGGCGATGATCAGTGTCGTGGTGGCGAAGAAGAAGCCGAAATAGGGGTGCATGCCGCTGACATACATGTGGTGCGCCCAGACCACGAAGCTCAGCGCGCCGATGCCAACGATGGCCCAGACCATCATCCGGTAGCCAAAAATGTTCTTGCGCGCATGCGTGCTGATCAGATCGGAGACGATGCCGAAGGCCGGCAGCGCCACGATGTACACTTCCGGGTGGCCGAAGAACCAGAACAGATGCTGGAACAGGATCGGGCTGCCGCCATTGTGCTGTAGCTGTTCCCCCATCTCGACGACCGCGGGCATGAAAAAGGAGGTTCCAAGCGCGCGGTCAAGCAGCATCATCACGCAGGCGACGAACAGCGCCGGAAAGGCGAGCAGCGCCATGACGGTGGCGGTGAAGATGCCCCAGACGGTCAGCGGCAGGCGCATCATCGTCATGCCGCGCGTGCGGGCCTGCAGCACCGTCACGACATAGTTCAGACCGCCCATGGTGAAGCCGATGATGAACAGGATCAGCGAGACGAGCATCAGGATGATGCCCCATTCCTGGCCGCCAGGTGTGCCGGTCATGATGGCTTGCGGCGGATAGAGCGTCCACCCGGCGCCGGTCGGTCCGCCGGGCGCAAAGAAGCTCGACACCAGCACCAGCACGGCAAGGAGGTAGATCCAGTAGCTCAGCATGTTGACATAGGGAAAGACCATGTCGCGGGCGCCGACCATCAGCGGGATCAGGTAGTTGCCGAAGCCGCCGAGGAAGAGTGCCGTGAGCAGGTAGATCACCATGATCATGCCGTGCATGGTGATGAACTGGTAGTAGGCCTCGGGGGTGATGAAATCGAACGTGCCGGGGAAGCCGAGCTGCAGCCGCATCAGCCAGGACAGCACCAGCGCGACCAGGCCGATGGCCGTTGCGGTCGCCGAATACTGGATGGCGATGACCTTGGCGTCCTGCGAGAAGACATACTTCGTCCACCAGCTGTGCGGATGGTAAAGCTCCATTTCCGCGACTTCGGCGGGCGGGACGGCATCTGCAGGCGTGATATCGACCATAGGCGGAGCACCTCCGTGCCCTTCAGCGGGACCCGACAGTTTCGAGTTTTGCCGCAACTTCTAGAGCTGACGCCGTCGCGTTGCCCGGCGCCTGTTCCACCGAGCCCGTCTGCTGCGGCGCCGACAATTGCGCGAACGTCTGCTGCTGGTCGAGCCAGGCCACATAGTCCTGCTCGGTATCGACCATGACGATGCCATGCATCATCGGGTGCCCCTGGCCGCACAGTTCGGCGCACAGAACCTGGAAGGTCCCGGTCTTGGTGGGGGTGAACCAGAAATAGGTGACCGAGCCCGGTATCATGTCCATCTTGGCGCGGAATTCCGGAACGTAGAAATCGTGCAACACATCGATCGAGCGCAGCAGCATCTTGACCGGCTTGCCGACCGGCAGATGCAGGTCGGCCGCTTCGACCACGACGTCGTCCTGGCCGCTGGGATCCTTAGCGATCACGCCCAGCGGATTTTCAGCGGTGACGTCGCGGGTGTCGGATGTGCCGAGTTTGCCGTCCTTGCCGGGCAAGCGGAAACTCCACTGCCATTGCTGGCCGACGACTTCGACCACGGTTGCGTCGCTTGGAACATTGACGAACCGGCTCCAGACAAACAGGCCGGGAACCAGCATGGCGGTAACACCCACTCCGGTGACGATCGTCAGCCACCATTCGAGCCGCTTGTTCTCCGGTTCGTAGGCCGCCTGGTTGCCTTCGCGGTGACGGAAGCGGAAGACGCAATAGGCCATGAATAGGACGACCGCGGCGAAGACGACGCCGGTGATCCAAAAGGTGATGATGATGGTGTTGTCGATATAGTCCCAATTCGAGGCAATCGGAGTCCACCACCATGGGCTCAGGAAGTGGAACAACACCGAGCCCACGACGATCAAAACGAGTACAACCACTATGGGCATGTCCCGTTCCTCCCGGTATTCAGGGGGCGCGAAGCCGTCCCGGGAAAATACCAAGTGCATCATGCGTGATTTGCGATCGAAATTCTAGAGCCGGTTGTGGAAGGAGCGAAAAATTGCTTCTGCGGCGCCGGACCTTGCTTCGTTGGTGACGCCGGAGCGACACCCGACCCCCCAAATCAGGGAGGGCAGGGGCTGGTTTGATTCGGCTTGCCTTGTTCCAGCGGGATCAAAGCGCCTTGATGATGATGCAGCCGGCCAAAAGCAGCACGACGCCGGCGAGCCGCATGCCGGAGACAAGCCGCTGCGGCAGGCGGAACCAGCCGAAGGTGTCGACGAAGATGCCGGCGACCTGCTGGCCGGCCACCGTCAGGCTGACGGCAGCTGCCGCTCCGATGACGGGGATGGCAGTGAACACGGTCGTGACATAGGTGGCGCCGGCAAAACCTCCGAGCCAGCCCCACCAGGGCATCGACGACAGGCCGGCGAGGCGAGGGCGGGGCGTCTTCGTCAAGGCAAGCGTGATCAGAAGCACCGCGGCCATGGCCAGCATCGCCACCAGGAACGAGATGGTGCCGACCGCAAATGGCGCGCCGCCAAGGTCGTGCCGAAGCAAGGCGTTTACAGCGCCTTGCACCGGAAGCACGGCGCCTGCCAGCAGCGCCAGTCCGATCCAGCCGAGTTTCGAGGGCGCCAGATTGTCCGCCGCGCCCTTCTGTCCCAGAACGATGAGGGCAGCACCGGCAAGCAAGACGAGCATGCCGAAGGCAGGCCCGGCTCGCAGTCCTGCTTCGGGGATCCCGAGCCAGCCGAACGTGTCGAGGGCGAAGGATGCAAGCATCTGCCCGGCGATGAAGAGCCCGACGGACACGACGGCGCCAAGGCGAGGGAACACAAGAATGGTCGAAACGACGTAGAAGGCCGAAGCCATGCCGCCGATCGCATGCCACCATTCGGCTTGCCGAACGGCAAGCAGAGCCGGTGTCGTTCCGGTGAGGGCCGTGATCGACAACAGCACGATGGCGCCGACCGCGAGCTGAAGCGTGGTCGCGGCAAAGGGTGAGCCGACCGCCTTTGAAAGTTGGGCGTTGGCGCCAGCCTGCACTGCGAGCAGGCCACCGGCGGCAAGCGCCAGAGGGATGAAGAGGATTTCCACGATCGTATTCCTTGAATGCGGGGTGCGGCGGCTAGGGCATGATCCCAAAAAGTGGGTGCCGGTTTTTCGAAAAGATCATGCTCCAACAAAGGGTTAGGTCATGATGAGATTTCAACCAAATCTCATCATGATCTAAGCGGCAGCCGATGCTTCGGGCCGGGCGGGAACGGCAATGCCTCTGACAACTGCGGAGCGTCGGCCTATGGCGGCATACCAACGCGCCAGGTCTGGCGCGTCATCGAGGCTGAGGCCGAGCCTGGTGACGGCCGCGTTGATCCATGGCCATGTCATCACATCGGCGATGCCGTAGCTTTTGCCGACAATGTGCTCATGGTGCTTTAGCCGGCTATCGAGAACGCGGAAGACACGTCCGGTTTCGCGCTCAAAACGCTCGATCACGTAAGGGATTTTTTCCGGCGCGAAGATTTTGTAATTCCACAATTGGCCAAGCGTCGGGCCGACATGGGCCGCCTGGAACAAGGTCCAGGTCAGCGTATCGTCCGCCTCCTGCGCGCCCACCGGCTGAAGCTTGCCCGACCGTCGCGCCAGGTAGTGTAGGATGGCGCCGGATTCGAAGACCGTGCGGCCGGCGTCCCGGTCGACGATCACCGGGATCTTGTTGTTGGGATTGAGCGCCAGGAAATCAGGCTTGGTCTGGTGGCCCCTTTCGATGTCGACCAAGCGGACCGAGTAGGGCAGGCCGACCTCTTCCAGCATGATCGAGGCCTTGTGCCCGTTGGGTGTCTGGCAGGTGTAGAGTTCTATCGGCGTCATGGCTCTTCTCCGCGACTGTTTCTTTTGTCGTCGGACTCCATATGGCGTGCGTGCATGCGCAGATCGACATGCCGATTCGCCCGCTTGCTCTGCGTTTTTGCACAGCGAAGCGTGATTTTGACTCGCAGAGCGCAGCGCTTTCTTTTATCTTTCTGCAAGAATGCACAGCTCACGCGATATCGACTGGGAAGATCTGCGCATGGTGCTGGCCGTCGCCGATGGCGCTTCGCTGGCGGCGGCGGCTCGGATCCTGGGCGTGAACCACACGACTGTGCTGCGGCGCGTCAACGCCTTCGAGGCGCGGCTGGGTATCCGCCTTTTCGATCGGCTGCCGACTGGCTATGCCCTTACCGCGGGCGGCGAGGAACTGCTGGGCGCGGCACGCACAATGGCCGAGACGGTCAATGAACTGGCGCGCAAACTGTCGGGGCAGGATCTCAGGTTCGAAGGCAGGTTGCGGGTCACCACCACCGATACGCTGATGGCGTCGGTGCTGCCGCCGATCCTGGCTGCGTTTCATAAGCTCCATCCCGGCATACGGGTCGAGGCGATGACGCAGAATTCCATCGCCAACCTGACGCAAAGGGATGCAGACGTGGCGATCAGGCCGGTGTCGCAACCGCAGGAAATCCTGGTCGGCCGGCGCATTTCGGGCGTCGCCTTCGCCGCCTACGCGACACGTTCCTATGCCGAAACGCTACCCCCGGAGCCGAGATTGGGTGCGCTGCGCTGGATCGCGCCCGACGACAGCCTAGCCAACACCGGCGTCGCCCGCTGGATGCGGTCGTCGCTGCCCGATGTCGAGATCGCCATGCGCGCCGATTCCCTGGTGACGATGTCGTATGCGGCGGGCGCCGGAATCGGGGTTGCGGCGCTGCCCTGTTATCTCGGCGACAGCCTGCCCGGGCTTGTAAGGGTCGGAGGGCTGATCGAGGAGATCGGCTCGGCGCTGTGGGTGCTGGTGCACGACGATTTGCGCCGCACGGCGCGCGTCCACGCCTTCACCAAATTCGTCTCCGGCGAATTGCAGCAGCGGCGCGACCTTCTTGAGGGCAGGCTCGTCGCCGGAGCTTGAGACGCACGCCAGCTGACGCGCGGGCTCAGCTCCGCAACAGGTTCCCAAGCTCGGCAACCGTCATCACGCGCCCGAACACCTTGCCTATGATGTCGAGGGTTGCATTGTGCGATGCCTCGTCCAGTCCGCCATTGGCGTCGCTGATGAAAGCCACCTTGTAGTCGCGCATGAAGGCGCTCCGCGCGGTGGATTCGCAGCAGATGCTGGTCACGGTGCCGATGATGATCACCGTGTCGACCCGGCCTGCGCCACGGATGTTGCGCAACACGGTCTCGAGCTGCGTGTTGTGGAAGGCATCGTAGCGGTGCTTTTTGATGACGACATCCCCAGGCAAGGGCGCAAGCGCGGCGACAATTTCGGCGCCGGCGCTGCCTTCCCGCATGCCTTTGGTTTTCAGCTTCGGCTGATAGCTGGTTCCAGCGGCGAGATATCGAAATGGTCGCTGAGCACATGCTGGGTGTAGATCACCGGGACGCCTTGCGCGCGGCAAAGCTCGACCACCTGCCGCATCGCCGGAATGCGATGGCGGGCCATGGCCACTTCCATGACGGCGCCCTCATCGACGAAGTCGCTTTGCATGTCGATGACCAGGAGGGCTGCGCGTGGCTTGTCGAACGGCCATGGTTCGTCGCCGGGCTGGGGCATTGCGTGTTTCCTGTTTCCGACGTTGATCAGGTGAGCAGCAGGCTCTTCATCGAGACATCGCAATTCCTGCCGATGACGATGTGATCGTGGATGGATGGAGAGATCAAGGTCGTGGCAATCTCGCAGCGAGTTCCGGGATTAGTTTGGGCGACTTGACGCGTCCTCGCTTGGCCTACGGCTCGATGACCGCGATCGCATCGATCTCTATCAGGTAGCCGGGAGACATCACCGCTATCCCGACCACTACGTTTGCCGGCTTGTGATCGCCGAACAGCTCGATCTGGGCCGCTTCGATGATCGGCACGTGTTCGTCGCGTTTGTAATCGACGATGTAGATCGTGATCTTGCAGACTTGCTCGGGCCGAGCGCCGGCGGCAGCAAGCGCTCGGCCGAGATTCCCGAACGCCAGGCGCGCCTGGACTGCGAAATCACCATGGCCAACGAGCTTGCCGTGTATGTCTTCTGGCTGCTGGCCCGAGACGAACACCAGCTTGCTTCCTGTCGCAACGACGACCTGGGAGTACATTTCCGGAATCGGCAGGTCATTTGGATTTATGCATTCGAGCGTCATTGAATAGATCTCCTGCAATGGCTGTCGGGAACTGGCTGCTTCGTATTCGCGGGTCTACCACATTGTCGCCGAAGCGGGCGCTTCCGTCGCAATATCACTTCTACACCGCAACCGTGGGCATTTGAGCCAAAGCGGAATGTTGCTGATTGGCTCGCGAGCGGTGGCGTTTGGGTTGACGGCGCCGGCGAGCGTCGGGCTCAGATCAGCAGCAGGCCCTTCATCGAGGCATTGCCTTTCTTGCCGATGATGATGTGGTCGTGGACGGCGATGCCGAGCGGCTTGGCGCTGTCGATGATCTGCTTGGTCATTTCGATGTCCGCACGCGATGGTGTCGGATCGCCTGATGGGTGATTATGCATCAACACACTGGTGCGATATTTATATTATCTATCAAACACTTGTAACTTAGGTATGGGAAGTGGTGCCGTTAACTGGGGCATGTATCGAGTGACTATTTGTGGTCTTTCACCCTTGGACATGATCGCGTTTGCTCAGCACTCTGACGTCCCGATCAAGCACGGATTCCGAACGCGTATTTCTCTAACCCACGGTCTCTCGGGTGGTCGAATAGACCGCCTCTCTGCTACCCTGGCGGTGAACTCTTTTCCATCGGCAATGCACGCGTGGGTCTGCAGACGACGACGATCGATCTCGTTGATGTCACTAGCGAATGCCACCGGGTCTACACGCGCAAGATATTCCGAGCGCAACGACGCGGGAGTAAAGACCTGCCGGTCTGCAAGTGTTGCGCCGTGCGGCTGGACATGGTCGACACGGCCCATGACTGCGGCGACAGCGATACCGCCATCCCGCAGTCGGCGTTTGGGGATTGTGACTCCGATGTCGATCAACGGAATCAGGAAAGCTGCTCGATAAGATCGCAGATCTGCCGACCCTCGGACGAATCCACGCATGAAAAAGATGACGTCGGCCCTCGCGGCCGCAAGAACGGCATCCCGCGCGAAAATCTTATCTTGCTTGAATCTGGCTGATGTTCAGCTGGAGAAGCAAATCCCTTACTTTATCGCTCGGCTTATCTGGGAACTTGCTGCCATCTGGGCCTCCGGCGGCGAAGCCAAACGTTATCTTGTCGGTATTCACGATACCAAACGTGCCTAAATTTCCCGGCCCTTTAAAGTGAACGAGTGTCCATGTCGGTCCGACACTGTTGACGTTCTTGGTAACTACGAAAGAGACGAAGCCTCCAAACTGGCCGGCATTATTCTGAAGCTTGGCCTGCTGTGCACGATCAGGCGCGGTAAAGGCCAGTTCCACAGATTCCTTGATACCGAGATTTCCGGTCAGATTCGTCTCTAGGGGTGACGGGCATTTGCCGAATACGTCCGGCTCAGATAGTCCTTTGGCCTTCGCGTCGGCGATCGCCAGGTCCCACTGCTTAGCCAAGACGGGCATCGAATAGTAGAGGTTGACTGTGAAATTCTGCTGGTGCGCGCGCGAGTACTTTAGCCCAAAGTTAAATGCGTAAGCCGCCGTTTGAGGGAAGTTGAAAGAAGGCGCCAACTCACCCGACGAATTGACATCGAGGCTCAATTGCAGTCCGACCTCAAAATTGTTCTGAACTAGCTCAGCGCGCGTGAAGGCGTCAGGCTTAACGAGTGCGATCAGCTCGCACTTAATCCGGTTCACAATGTGCGTTACGCTCGGTCCGCCCTCGTCGCGAGGCACATCGAAGGCTGGCACTCCGCAACTCGAGAGAGTCGCTGCGACCCCGAGAATTGCGCCCACTCCGACATAGCGCCGCATCACATTTGCTCGCAGCGCTTGATGGTTGGCATTGTGTACACATTTGGGTTCTCCAGTTGAAGCTGAAGACCCCACGACGCGCAATCTTCCGGCCCCAAGTTTCTGCAGAGCTTCTTTCGCCCGCCGAGGTATGCGATGCAGCCATTCGCCGGGGTCGCATGCGCTACCGTAAGGTTCACGTTTAAGTCAAGCGACGCCCCAGGTGTGGCATCCCGCTGCAACACAGCATCTAACAGCGCCAAGGCTTTGCGTTTGCTTACACTTCTAGGCATGCATTCCCCCGAATTTGAAGGCTGCGGTTCGACAGTCAACGTCAATGAGTTTCAAGCAACCTGGGGGTAAGGACAATGGATCAACCGAGCCGCAGAACGTTATCCCCGTATTTATATTTTCAACATCTGTGCTGTGTCGGGGCCAAGCCAGACTTCGAGATTTTGGCTTCAAGCCCCAGCTATAGGCAGATCGAATGTAACTTCGAACATGATACGCCATCGAGCGCCTGCCGCGTTCGTGGATGGGGCGGATGATCGCGGTAATCTCTTCGTGCTCAATGTCCTCGGGCACGGCGGTTGCGGAGAAATCTGACACCCTTTCCAACTATCTGTAACTGCGAAGAAAAGCTGCGTCGAGACGCTGCTGATTGATGGGACTGGGAGCTGTTTCGAGAGCCGTAGCGTGATGACCATGCTCGTTCATTGCCGTTCATCGTGAAGTCGTTCGGCTCTTGGCGAACCACCGATGTGGCTGGTCCCTGCTCCCCCGCCACACCATCGCCCGCACATAGACGCATTATGAGGAGGTTGATTAAACCATTGTGCTGGCTAAACCCGTGGGCCGATCCGGAGTGTTGAAGCAATGCTGGTGGAACCAAAGGGAACTATTCGCAGAGTCCGGGCACCTTCGGCATCGAACTCCGGCATCTTGAACCCTAGAAGTCGCGCAATGATCACGGCAGTGGATGAGCGGCTAGGCCAACTCCTAAAAACGGCAATTTGACAACCTCGGTCTCGAACCCTCGGAACCAACGCGCCAGCTGCTGGCCAAGCGGCTTGAAAAGCTAGCGTTATAGGGTCCATTACAAAACACATTCTCATGTCCGCCGGCGCTTCAGCAGCGCCACACTGGTATTGTCCATGCTTGTCGAGTTCTCGCTCTAGGCTCAGCGGCAGATCGCCGCCTAACTCGTCGATACGGCGCGTTAGCCTGCGTCGCTGTTCGGCAAACAGTTTGCTCGAGGGTCGAGAGGCGGCGGTCGGTAACAACGACTAACTTTTAGCTGTACCGGCAGCTTCCGTGGGCCGTCTTCGCTGGAGCTAGCAGAAATGGTCCTTGCTGCAATGAGTGACTCCATCTGCACGTCGGCGGGCTAAACACGTCGATTTCCACGCTGAGCGAGATCGCGCCCAAGGAAGAATTCGAACCGTTGCATTAGGTCGTGACCCTAAGGCAATAGCGGGCCAGATATTGGCGGGCGGCGGTATCCCAATTGTTCGCGGAGGTCGGCCGCAGTCCGAGCATATTTGCCAGCCGCGTCGGAGTCCGCTTCGAGTGTATAAAGCCTTGAGAACGCATCGGCGGCTTCGGCTTGCAAGATCATGGAACGCGATTCTTCCGCGATCACTTGCGCTTCCACCACATCCGCCCTGAAATGGGTCAAATCGTCAGCCGAAGAACCGCTGCCTGAAAGAGCGACGCGTGCGATTAACGCCATTGCCAATTCTTGATTCTGACCCGTGCCTCGTAAAACTCTGATCGCTCCATTCAAAAGCGAGGTTGGCTCTGCAGCCGAATCCGGGTTCAATTTATGCAGCGCGCGGGCGAGAACAACCTCACAAATGGCCTTTGCGATCACGGCCCCTTCGTCCTTTCCAAGCTGTTCCACGATCTCGCGCAAACGAGAAACAGCCTCCTCGACTGATCCAATGGAAATGAGGTAGTCGCAGAATTGCGCGCCGTTCAGAGACTTTAGGCGAGGGCTCCCCGATTGCCGCCTGGCTTGAACCTTTTCTGCCTCTTCGAAACTGAGCCGGGCGCCGCTCATGTGGCCCGCGAAGTGTTGTACGTTCGCCAGTGCGCAATGCGAATACATGAGCTCGAAGTCCCTCTTGCACCGCTTGGCGAAGGCAACGGTGTCACGTGCAAAACTCAGTGCAGAGGCGATCTCACCAATGTGTAGATAGGTTTCCGCCAAGACGTCCGTGGTCGCGGCGCATTCTCGTATCCGATCCATCCGGACGCCTTCGTCGAGGGCCTGCAGAAGGATCGGAATCGCATCGTGAAGTCTCCCTAGCGCCCGCATCTCGTACGCCACCTCAAGCAGAACGTAGATCCTGTCCGCCCCGTCGAGCTCCGATCGCACGGACCTTCTTTCCTCATCAAAGAAACAATACAGAGCGGAAAGATGCTGTGTTGGAATACCGAACCGCTTCGTAGAATAATAGGTGGTTCGTCCCCGCTGAATTCGATCAATGTAAATGCTCCGCAGTGCTTCCTTATAGCGCCCTGCTTTGCACCCATGATTGATGGCAACGAACAGGGGGAACATTGCAACGAGCGTGTCGGGTTGCTCGACTGTACTGGAACTGAGGTGAGCCAATATCCTCTCATGGCCTTCAATCCATGCCTCCCCGTTCGTCTCGCGGAAATCGGAACCGAAAAATTCCCGAATAAGGGGATGAGTATCGAGTTCGCCCGCGCGCTCAGGCGTGGCCGCGAAGATCAAACCCGCTCGCCTCAATGCGTGGATTTCTGTAGCCCAAGTCACATGGTCCAGAACACCATCTGTTAGTCCGGTGATTGGAGGAGCTCTGCGCACCGCGCTGAGGCTGGCCACGTCGGCGGGACGGTCGAAGAGCCCCAAGATACGAAGGATCTGCAATGCCGGGCGATCGCCGAACCAGCGCTTGTAGGATTCCATGATCCGGCGGGCTTTCCCCCCCTGTTTGCTGTCCCAAGCCCGAAGAGGAATTTCCACGCGACGTTCGACAGACCCGTCATGCACGATCGTCAGGAATGTACCGAGCAGCAGAAGGGCAAGCGGGTGCCCGTCGTACTCCGAAACCGCGAGCGCAAGTGACGTGTCACTGCCGCGTACGCCGAGAGACCTGAGCAGTTCGATGCCATCCTCCGCCTGCAAGCCTGCAATCTCGATCTCAGCCACGCTGGCGCCAAAGCGTTCGAGATTGGGGATATGGTAGCGTGTCGTGACCACGCAAAGTCCGGAGTTATCTGACGCGAGTGAAGCGAGGAGCGCCTTCAACGCAGGATCGGTAACCTCCCCGCCAGACTGCCCAGGAGGTGACTGCAACGGTTCGAGACCATCCAGCACCAGGATCGTGGGTCGCGCCCTGACTAGGGTCGCAAGCCGTCTTCCCTTCTCATTTTCGTCGCCAGTCAGCGGTTCCGGATCGCCGAACCACGTCAGCGCCGCCTGAATGAATTCGCTCGATGTCGAGAAGTCATGGGTCACACCCTGTGCATAGAACGACCAGCCGAATACGCGCGCGCCATCATACGAATGAGCCGCGATCTCGGAAAGCCAGTGGTTCACCAACGCCGACTTGCCCAGGCCTCCAGGGGCAACGATGCTGACGAGATTGGCTTTTCCATCCCGCCACGCGTCGTTCAAATTGAGAACTTGCTCGCCTCGACCAACCAGGCGGCCATATGTCGAGGGGAGTCGCGATATCTCGACGAGATTCGCGGACCGAGAGTGTGATTTTACAGTTAGCTGGCTTGCCTTCCACGACTTGAGAACGTCTTCAGTGTAGGTGTTCGGCTGGTCATCGACTATCTTATGATGCGTGGGGCAAAGGATAATAAGGTTACTGGCGTAGTTGACCTTTTTGTCTGCTTTTCCAACACCGGCTCGCGGACCCCCGGGACTCGCGGCTACTATGTGGCAAATCTCCCCTGTTATCACACCATCATCGCCGTCCCAGTGCCGCGATACGACCGGAGTTATGCAGCCGGGAAATGCGCATCGGTTGCCGCTCTCGGCAAAAACTATTTTCTTGGTCTTTTCGGAATATGTACGAATCGACTTGACCAAGGCGGTTCCCACACTTGAGTCGGGGCAGCGGAATATTCGGTACCTTATCTATCCATAACGAAAATTGAACGCCGATCGAGGTCGAATTTGGACGTGTGGCAGCGCGTCATTCCGCAACCTACCACGTAATCCTTTGACGCAACATCGGTAGGTTTGCTTACGGCCAAGCCGAGATCACAGGACTGATGGACTGAATGCCCGCTATTTGCTCGGCCAGACGCAGAAGCAGTCGGGCCGTTTCCGGCCCAATTAGCGGAAATGCGCTTCATCCCAGTCTTTCGATCGCCGGATCCCGGGACCGGCCGCCCGGCGAGTCCAAGCGCTGGCCGATCAAGAAGGCTGGGTTGGGAACCTTCCTGCCGATCTGCTATCGGAGCAGGAAAATCGGAAGCAGTCGCTAGATGCAAGGACGCATCCCGTTCTGGCAAAAAAAGGAGCAAAGTCTGCCCCGCTCTATACTCTGAGTAGGCAATGCTCGGATGGCGATCTACGAGGCGCAGAGTGCGGTAGGCGGGAATCGTTCGATCAATAAAGGCGGGGCCGATGCGGAATCGGAAAATTTCGAGCGAAGACAATGCTGGCGATGCCATCGAAAGGAGACGACCGGTAACAGAGCAATTTTACTTACAGTCTAGCCACGAGGCGTGCTTTACGTTACTCTTTAGGCGAGGTTTTGTCTTACATCGAATTGTCGCATCTTGATTCCGCTCGGGTGGGTGGGGGGATTTTGCAATGCTCGACATTCCGCGGCCGTCACTGCGTCCATTGAGGATCTATGCGACTGATCCGGCGCGTGGTTACAAAGTCGCTCGAACGACCACAATCGGCATTGAGAATGAACCGCTCGATGCTGGGCCGATAGGGGCCCGTCTAGAAGTCGTCGACTACGACGCTGAGAACAACTTGTTCTACGATGCCGTAAATCTCGACCATCCTTCAATCCTAATGCAGTCTGGCCTCGCGCCCTCGGAAGCTGATCCGCATTTCCATCAACAGATGGTGTATGCGGTCGCCTCGCGCACCCTGACCAACTTCGATCGGGCGCTCGGTCGCCGAGTTTCGCTGAAAAAGAGCGATGTCCGGAATAAGCTTCGCCTGCTTCCGCACGCCTTCGAAGGTGAGAATGCCTTTTACGACCGCGACCTCCACGCGGTGCTGTTCGGCTACTTCTCGGCTGATCCAGCCAAGCCTGGACCGAACATCCCTAATCAAACGATTTTCACCTGTCTAAGCCACGACATCATCGTTCACGAGATGACGCATGCGATCGTCGATCGGCTCCGCCGCTATTTTCTGGAGCCGTCAAACGTCGACGTTCTGGCGTTTCACGAGGGCTTTTCTGACATCGTGGCGCTTCTCCAGCACTTCTCCTACCGCGATCTGCTGATCGATGAAATTCGACTTGGGCGAGGCGATATCGTCGATGGCTCGCTGTTGGTGAACCTGGCAAGACAGTTCGGCGAAGCAACCGGCACCGGCAAAGCTCTCCGCTCGGCGATAGACACGGCAACGCCAGACCCGCGCCTTTACGGCAATGTGACTGAGCCGCACGCGCGGGGCGCTATCCTGGTCGCGGCTGTGTTCGATGGGTTCCTGACCACGTTCAGGTCACGCATTGCGGACCTTGTTCGCATCGCCACAGGCGGCAGCGGGAAGCTTCCGCCAGGCGAACTCCATCCCGATCTCATCGCCAGGATTGCGAGCGAGGCCGCGCAGACGGCGCAGCGTCAGCTCAATATGTGCATCCGCGCGTTCGATTATCTCCCGCCGGTAGACATAACTTTCGGGGACTATCTGCGAGCGCTGGTGACCGCAGATTTCGAACTCGACCCAGACGACGCCTGGGGGCAGCGCGCAGCACTAATCGAAGGATTTCGGCGACGCGGCATCTATCCCGATGGGGCGACGTCGCTCGCAGAGGAATCGTTGCGCTGGCCTGCCGCCGAGCCCGGAACGGCACCAATCGTCGACAGCCTTAGCTCCCTCTTGCCGGAACTGCTGCGGCGTGAAGCGGCTCGCTTCACAAAGATCTCGAGTGACCCCAAGATTGCGAAACGGTCGGATGAGCGGCCCGCGTCAATAAGCGATGATATGAACGAGGAAAGCGGCAGCGACGTGTCGAAGACGATGCGAGACGCGCTGGTAGCTTATGCGCAGCAAAACAGTGCGGCGCTGCAGCTCACAGGGCGACCGGATGTGTATGTATCGGCATTTAACGCCGTATTCCGCGTCGCGCCCTCCGGTGCGCTCCAGATCGAGCTTGTCGCGCAGTTCGTCGAAACTGACAAGACGACCGCCTCCGACCCTGAATGGGGAGGCGTTCCGGTGAGGGGAGGCACCACTGCCATCATCGGTGTCGATGGGACCGTGCGCTATGTCATAGCGAAGCCCTTGCCAGCGCACACACTCGACCCTGCGATTTCGGCCCGTGCGGATGCTCGGGTGGCCAAGCAGCGTGCTTTCGTCGAAGATCTCGATGAGGCTGATCCACGAACCAATTATCTCAGCCAGTCCGAGTATAAAAACCGCATGGCAGCTCGGATGAGCCTTCGAGCGCTGCATGAGGATGCGCTGTGATGCGACGCACGATCCGAATGTATGAGGTCGGATTCGGTGACTGCTTTTTGCTCGGGTTTCACGATGATGCGGGATCGAAATATGTGCTGATCGATTGCGGGACGATCACCGAAAAGAAGGCGCAGCTCGATAACATTGTTTCCGACATCATCAAGACTTCCGGAGAGCGCCTTGCCTTGGTGATCGCCACGCATCGGCATAAGGATCATGTTTGGGGTTTCGATGATCCGCGCTGGGCCAACGTCGAGGTCGGCGAGGTTTGGATGCCTTGGACGGAGGATCCGCAGGATCCGCGCGCCACAAAAATCCGCGAACGCCATTCGGCTTTGGCGTTGGCACTTGCCGGCGCACCTAGCAACCAAAATCCGCTCGAAATCACGCCAGCACGAGAAGCGATCGCTCAGGCGAGGGCACGCAACCTCCAGGCCATCGCGCTGAATGCGTTGACCAACGAAAAAGCAATGGCCACGCTCCACAGCGGCTTCGCTGGGGAGCCCCCGCGGGCGTTTTTGCCCATTGCGAATACAGCCTGCGAAGCTCGGACAGTAAATGGCCTGGCGGGCGTTACCTTCCATGTGCTTGGCCCGACGCGCGACGCGAAGGCGTTGGCAAGTATGGATCCGCCCGAGGGTGCGGGATATCTGAAGTGGCCGACACGCATTCCAAAGCGGCGCGTCGGTCCTCCGTTTTCCCAGCGCTACCAGATCAGCGAGCCAGATTACGTGCCGTTAGGGGCCCGGCAAACGTTTCGCCTCGAGGACAGGGCGGCAATCAAGAAGTCGCTGGTTGAGCCCTCTGGCATGTTGGCAGCAGCTCTGGACAAGGCCATCAACAACACAAGCCTGGTCATGGTCATAGAGGCGAATGGCCACTTCATGCTGTTTCCGGGCGACGCGCAATGGGGCTCGTGGCAAGCGATCATGGCCGATCAGAAATGCCGAGCGGTCCTTGAAAAGGTAGACCTGCTCAAAGTTGGACATCACGGTAGCCATAACGCGACACCGAGGGCTTTGGTTGAGGAGATCATCTCCAAACCATTGACCGCGTTGTTCTCGACAAAGCCGGTAAAGCAATGGCCGAACATTCCGCGCGAAAAGTTACTGGCCGCTCTCAATGAACGCCACGCGGAAATCGCGAGGACAGACGCCGAACTGGACGTCGCCGGCGCGGCGTTCTTGGTGTCGAAGGGGCTTTACATCGAGTGGACTGGTTGAGGATCGGAGCAAAAGATTAAGGGGGGA
Source organism: Mesorhizobium sp. M1078 (assembly GCF_040318615.1). Lineage (NCBI taxonomy): Bacteria > Pseudomonadati > Pseudomonadota > Alphaproteobacteria > Hyphomicrobiales > Phyllobacteriaceae > Mesorhizobium > Mesorhizobium sp. M1078. Next base: position 28,675 of record NZ_JAMYMP010000017.1, on the reverse strand, counting down.
TCATTTTATGGACGGCGCAGTTTGGGTCACGTGGGTCACGCTTGGCATGAGCGTCATCTGTTTCATCTTGTATGTCGTACAGAGCGTTGGGCTCTTCTCGCCGAAGCCAGTTGCCACGGGCAAGGCTATGGCCGAGCGGGCAAGAGGTTTGACGACGACGTCGGTTCCCGAAATGACCGACCTTTTGAAAGCGACGGCGGCGCTCGCCGATAGCCTTGGCAAGATCGGACCAGCTGTTACCTCTTTGATCGGCGCCATTCTATTCACAACGATCGCGGCGCTCGCAACGCATGCCTTGCCCGGCACAGAACCCAAGCCAACGCCGCCAGCAAAGGTCACGTCCGCCCCCGCGGCAAAGCCAGAGAAGCCTGCTGGACTGCCCGAGAACGCACAACAATAAAACACTTCCTTTGTGCTGCCGACCGAGTGATTTGTTGATTGAGAAAAGGAGATTGCAATGACGATCCGACTGACCTGCACGCCTCGACGGCTGCCCGATCACGTTATCGACAAACTGGTACGAACGGGCGTGGCTGCAAACCGCGCGACGTTGTCAGTTCTCACTCCCCGACGCTGGCCTGCAGGTGGGGTTCGGCTCACCGTCGGCTTCCTTGATGACGCGCCGGCGGACTTGCGCGCGCGTATCGTCCTACACATGAATGCTTGGGCCAAGACCGCCAACGTCTCGTTCGTTGAGACGAAAAAGCAGGCGCAGGTCCGGATCGCGCGCATCTCTGGCGGTGATCAAGGCGGCTACTGGTCGTATCTCGGTACCGATATCCTTCATATCGAGAGGGACCAGCCGACGATGAACCTTGAAGCGTTCACCATGACCACCAGCGAATCCGAGTTCAAGCGCGTCGTGCGTCACGAGACCGGGCACACGCTCGGCTTCCCGCATGAGCACATGCGTCGACAGCTTGTCGAGCTGATCGACCGCGATCGTGCTATCCAATATTTCGGGGAGACGCAGGGCTGGAGCAAGGAGGAAGTGGAGCAGCAGGTATTAACGCCGATCGAGGACGGTTCGCTACTCGGCACACCCCGCGCCGACAGCAACTCGATCATGTGCTATGAAATCCCTGGCGAGATCACGAAATCCGGCGAGCCGATCGCGGGCGGCACCGACATTGATGAACTCGACTACGAGTTTGCCAGCTCCGTCTATCCTAAGTGAGAGCGCCGTAGCGGAAGCGCTTGGTTCGGTGTTGATTGCTATCAAAGAGAACCTGCACCTGCCACTCTTGAGAACGACCATACCGTTGGTGCGGGAGTAGTGGCGAGTGTTACAGAAGCCGGAGGGTCGCGGTTTCTGTTCTGAACGGGTTTTGCATTGCGGCAGAGGCGGCTATTAGATCGGGCATTGATTTTTTGATTGGTCGTTACATCATTCCATCGCTTTGGCACTCGATCTGACAGTAGTCTCGAGCGGAGGATGAAGTAGCGAACTTATGCCGCTTGCGACTGCGTACTGCACTTGTGCAGCAACAGCGGCCACCGTGTGCTTACAGGTAGCGGCAGAAGCCTCATGGGGCTGCTGCGGGTTGCGATTGCCTCAAGCACGAACATCGATCGATCTTAAGGCACCTGGCCACACCCTAAAGGTAGTACATGGGACGCAACATAGTCATTTGCTGCGACGGCACTGGCAACGATGTCGAGGCCGACGAAAGTAACGTTTTGCGCCTGGAAAGGATGCTGGTGCGCGATGACGATCAGGTTACCTACTATGATCCAGGCGTAGGGACCCAAGGGGCGCCTACGCTCGATTTCATCAGCCGACAGGAATTGCTCAGAGTCCTCGGCATGGGTCTCGGCATGGGCGCTTTCGATCGGATTGGGTCGTCATACCGGTTTCTTATGCGGACCTATCGGCCGGACGATCGAATATATATTTTTGGCTTTAGCCGAGGTGCCTATGTCGCGCGGGCGCTGGCCGGACTGGTCGCCAAGATGGGTGTCCTCGAAGCCTCGCGCGAGAATCTCGTGCCGTATGCCATGAAGCTCTATGCTGCGCCCGCGAATGCGCCGATTGTGGCCCCGTTTTGCGATACTTTTGCCACGTACCGCCCGGAGATTGCGTTCCTCGGCCTATGGGATACCGTCAAGTCGGTATACCAGTTCGATCCGCGCAGGGCAGCCTTCACTAGCGTGTCGCTTCCGCTCACGTTCGACAATTCCCGTGTCCGCGTAATCCGCCACGCCATAGCGCTCGATGAGCGGCGACGCTTCTACCGGACCAACTTGTGGATTGGTCATAGTCAATATACGAACGATCAAGATGTGCGGCAGGTTTGGTTTCCTGGCGTGCACAGCGATGTCGGAGGCAGTTACCCCGATGCGGAAGGTGGATTGTCGAAGATCGCACTGGAATGGATGGTGCGGGAAGCTCGGCACGCTGGGGTGCGCATCGACCAGTTAGTCTACGACCTAGTCGTACCGCTAAGACCAGTTGGGCCGGTGTCCTCGCCCGATCACACGGCAATGCTGCACAATTCTCTCACGGGCGTATGGCGGTTGTTCGAATGGTGGCCGCCATTCCCGAGGGGCAAACGGCGATTCGTGCCGGAAGGAGCTTTCATCCATCGTAGCGTCGCGAACCGCATCCGGGAAGTCCACGGCTACCGACCCTATCTTCCGCGGGGGCACGTGTTCGTAGACTGAATCTTGCGGTTAGTGCCATCGGAGACCGGTCAAGGCTTTGGATAACAGTAAAGAATGACGGTGCAATCGAACTGTACACAGGCAGTCTGGAGTAGGATATTAGCCGCGATCAGAATGAATCGCACTCTCGGCACTTGACGATGCTGACGGAGCTCAGCGCTCATGCTGCATCACAACGCTTTCCTCCGCAGATTTGCGCTGCATGGTCGCGCCGGAAGCTCACGTGGCTGCGGGCGGAAGGTTCTCAAGACGCTCTATCCAGGCGCGGGGTATTAACCTCAATGCTCTGTGATGGTTACATCCCCACCACTCTGTTATGTTCGGTAAGCACGCGGGAGAGATCATGTTCCTTGAAACGCTCAGGATACAAAATATCCGATCGATCGCAGACATAGCGGTCGACTTCGCGGATCGTTCGGTGTCCGAACCGGCAGTTCGCAAATGGTCTCTATTGGTGGGCCAGAATGGTACCGGAAAATCAACCATTCTTAAGGCTGCCGCGTTGCTTCTGGCCGGCTCGGACGCACTACCTGACCTGGTTCGGGATCCGAAGGAGTGGGTCCGCAACGGCGAGAGCGCTGGTCGCATCTCAGGGCGCCTTCGCACCCAAGACTGGGAGCCAAGAGATATCAGTCTCGACATAGTGTCTGCTGACGGGCGCAGCGATATCTTGAAGCGGAATGATGCGGGTCTTGCCGCGCTGGACCAGGCACTTTCCCATGCGTCCCAGAATTATTTCACCGCTGCATATGGCCCCTATCGCCGAGTCAGCGACGATAGCCGGGCACTTAGTACAGGTCAGCTACCTCGTGCGAATTGCCTCACAACGCTGTTCGACAAGAATGCGGTAGTCTACCCGCTCGCAACCTGGGCAATGTCACTGGACTATCAACTGGGGGAGGACGGGCTTGGGATCGTTAGAAAAGCGCTAGACGATCTTCTCCCTGGTATCCAGTTTTCTGGAATCGACAAGGGGCAAGGCAGACTGCTGTTCCAGACGGACGATGGGATCGTGCCGTTGGACCAGCTTAGCGACGGGTTCCAGAATGTCGCGGCGTGGATCGGCGATCTTCTCTATCGTATCACTGAGGCGTTCGCTCATCGCCGCGATCCATTGAAGGCAAGGGGCCTGCTTTTGATCGACGAGATCGACGCGCATCTTCATCCGGCCTGGCAGCGGCGGCTGCGCGAATTTCTTACCACGACGTTGCCCAATTTCCAGATCGTCGCGACAACGCACTCTGCACTAACACTACAGCAAGCCAAGCAGGACGAGACGATCATTCTCTCGCGTGACGCAAATCGGCGCGTCTTGGCTGCCCCTTTCCCCGGCGATCCCTCAAAGCTGAGGCTCCATCAACTCTACGACCTTGCCTTTCGGATTAGCTCTCTCGACAGCTGGGAGATTGAGCAAAATAAGGAGATCTATCGTGATCTCTCGGCGAAGCCTGCAGCGGCTCTCACGCCAGAGGAGGTTTCAGCACTCGAGAGCGCTCGGCAGACACTTGAGCTTGTGCCCGAGTCCAAAGTCGATGGTTTGGGCAATGAAGCACTTGAGAGTTATTTCACCAAGCTCAGTTCGGCGGTCGATGCACTCGAACGGAGCGCCCTTGGACAAGTACGGGCAGTCGAATGATTCAGTTAAGCCGTGATCGTGCCGCGGTGCCGACCGCGTTTCTCGAGCCAGGCTGCCGCGCTAATCTTCTCGAGCTCTATCGCGCCGCGCGCGACAATCAACTCGATTTGAAGGCCGTCAAAGACAAACTCTTTTCCTCAAGTCGCTGGGGAATCGCGAAGCAACAACTCGCAGTCGAGAGTGCGGGAAAGTGCGCCTTCTGCGAAAGCCCTACATCAGCCGCCTATTACGGAGATGTCGAGCATTTCCGACCGAAGGCAATCTACTGGTGGCTGGCATATTGTTACGACAATTATCTTTACAGCTGCCGCATCTGCAATGGGAAGAAGAGCGACAAGCATCTTCTATCAGGTAAGACTGCGGCTGGGCCGGTCGTTTTGCCGGACATGAACGACACATCGCTATTGGCCCTTGCGGCGACTGCATCGCCGCAGCCAGGTGATGTGGAAAGGATCACAGCACTAGCTGCACAGTTGCTCGGCGAAAGCCCCTGGCTTCCTCACCCTTACGATGAAGATGGCGAGACTATCTTTACTTGGAAGGAGGACGAAGTGCTCAGGGAAGTGAGGATCGCTGCGCGGCCGGGGACGGCGCGTGCGGCTTTGGCCCTGCAGGCGGTCGAGCAGATACTCGACTTGAATCGGTCCGAATTGCTTACCGCACGCTGGCAGGTCTATACGCAAATGAAGCGGCTGAACGACCTTGCCGGGTTGGGCGATGCCGTAGTGCGGGCCATTGCTATCACGGGCATCAAAGAGGCCATGAATGGCCGTTACCCTTACTCGGGAATGGTCCGGTATTACGGGCGTGAGCGCTGGAATCTAATCTGATGTCGCGTCATTCCGACGCTCGACATCAGGGGAAGCATTAAGAACACAAGGCTCAGCTTGAAAAGGCCGTTCTCGCAATGGCTGAGGTAGCGCCACTTCGGTACGCTTTGGGCGCCCAGTTTGGCGGCAGAGATGCTCAAGACACTGCTTCAAAGCGCTGAACGTGACTCGAGGTGATCCGGCATGTCCGACGGGTATCGAACGGGTTGGTTATGCAACTTCCTCTCTCCGTAAGCTATCTTGTTGAAAGGTATTGCAAAAATTCCTATCTCCAAGAACGTGAGGAGCGGCTTTTGGCGGCGGTACTGGATGCTCCTCCGTCACTAATCACGCTCACTCACCGCCGTTCATGCTGAATCGCTTTGACGCACGGCACGCCACTGTATTCTTTTGATCCCACGTCTCGAGTTCCTTAATTGGGTACAACACGGCTTTGCCAAGCTTGACGTACGCCGGTCCAATCCTCTTGGCTCGCCAATTTCGCAGCGTTCCAAGAGAGATGCTGCCGCGATAGCGTTCCGACACTTCCTCAGCTGTCAAAAACTTCCTGTTGTCCATCAAGCTCTCCAAATGTCCGACGTCGGGGACATGTGAGCAGGCTCAAGCACGCTCCCAAACCCTTGGTCATGCAGTTGCGCAGCCATGAGTGGGTATGTGCATCGGAAATAAAAGCCGCTGAGTGGGGGAGTAGAAGCAGGGGATACGTCTGGATAGAAATCGGATCAACTGCCAATAAAGTGTGCAAGGTCGGTCGACCCCGGGCCAACCGGAAAATGAGGAGTGCGATCTCCGGTACCATCGCCTCGACCCGTTAGTGCTTGGGGTTGACGTCCGAGTCGACGAATTGGAATGAGGCGACGCTTGTCGGCGAGTTTGAGCCAGCCAAGAGGGCTGAGCGGGGCGAGCTCAAGAAACGCGAGGCGAACTACTCTCAAAATCTCATCCCCATGTCGCAATGTAGGAGTGACGGGATAATCAGAGGATGAACGCACGGTGACCGCGGCACGAGTTGGAAGCCGAGGCCGTCATCGATCATCGCGAAGCCGCCTGATGACAATACCAAGCGCTGGCGACAGGTCCCTGAGACGTGTTCGCCGGCGGTAGCCGCAGGCAGTGACCAGCTACTATAGCCACAACCAAACCGGCACTGCCGCAGATTGACTAACCGACAATTGAAGTAATCATCTATTGCCGCCCCGCTAAGAAAAAAGGCCGGCTCCCCGCTGGGAGGTTGCCCGAATGGCGCCGGCCAGACGGTCCTTTTCAGGTCCGCCGCTCTCCAGATATAGCTGAGTCTTTCCATTGCGTCAGGTGGTGGCGGACTACGCTCTGGCTTTCCGCTTGGCAGGTGCCTTCTTGGCTGGTGCGACGGGTTCAGCCTTGCGGCCAAGCCCGATGGACTTCGCCAATTGCGAGCGCTGAGCGGCGTAATTCGGAGCTGTCATAGGGTAGTCGTGCGGCAAGTTCCATTTGGCGCGATATGCCTCCGGTGTCAGGCCGAAGTCCGTACTAAGATGCCGCTTCAGGGATTTGAACCTCTTGCCGTCTTCGAGGCAGATAATGAAGTCCGGCGTCACCGATCTCTTCGGGTTGACCGCGGGAGTTTGCGGCTCAACGACAGGCGGAATCGGCGTGCCAAGTCCGGACAGCGAAGCATGAACCGATGCTATCATGTCCGGCAAGCCAGACACTGGCAATGGATTGTTGCTGACATACGCTGAGACAATGTCGGCGGTTAACTCAGCTAGTTCGGCAGAGCGGGTAGCGGATTCGTTGGTCATTGGTGGTCCTTTTGTCTGATTTATCCCTCTCTATTGGTTGATGTTCAACGACGCAACCGCCCTCCTAAGCCTGGTCTATCGAACTGCAGTGGAGCCGACGCAGAATTCGCCCTTGATGTTATTTCAGAAGTAGTCGCTACCGTAGAACGAAAGACGCTCGTCGAGCGAAGTTGCCTGCCCAGCATCCGGTTTGGCTGGGGTTCCTGGAAGCTTTTCGAACTTTCTGGGTCACGCCTCAGCCCGAATTGCTGGCACTTGTGAAGGACGTCGGGGCGCATGTATTTGCTCTGGGGCAGGCTTGATCGACGTATGTCGGATTTCGTCCCGGGGATGAACTGGCCCCGCTTCATCGCCCCTTCGAGACTCTTTGGGAGAGCCGTCAGGGTGAAACTTCCGAGCTGCGAGACTTGGACGCCGGCATGTTAGCCAAGCGTCGCCGCTCTAAGCCTGGGCAACGTCTGCCCCCGCGGCGCCTTGGCATCCCGCGCCAGAGTCTTCGTCGCTACAGCCACTCGATCTTCAGGATCTGGTGCAGTTCAAGCCGTTCAGCGATGAGGTGCCGGTGGCGCCATGGATGCGGTCGAAGAACCCCACGCCGGTTATGCGCGCGGCTGTCGGCTTCGCCTTCGCCTCAAAGGTCGGCATCTCCAAGGCTTGGTCCAGAGGCGTGGGGAACGAGACTAGCAGCCTCTCCATGTCCGCGCCGCTGCATCCCCAAACACGTTGGCCGGCCGCCGGTTGGCCATGTCGCGCGACGTTACCGACTTGGGCGGCAATGAAGATTGTTCCGGCGATGCCTGTTGGGCGCAGCGCCGATTTTCCGTCGCTAAAGCGGTTCAATGGGCAGGTTGACATTCTCGTATCGGGCTCCTTCCGGATAGACAATCTCGGCTGATCTCAGCCACTTATCCATTCTAGTGATGTAGTGGGGATGCTCTCGCTCGATTTCAACGCCTGAATAACGGCAAGAAGCTCAAGATATACCATGTTAAGTTGAATTTTTCCTTTCCTTGGTTTTCAATTGTGATCGACATGTGAGACCACGCTCTGTCGATTGCTTTCTCGCTCAAGTGTTTCCGATGATCCGAAACATGCGCGGCCTTCTTATCCGCGACGTATTTAATGACCTCCCTCCGCCGCACCGGTGTTCCATGTACCGCGATCGCGAGACCTTTCAGATATTCCGAGAGGGAGACGTCGGCGTCGTCCCGAAATCGCCAAGGGGTCCCAGTGAAAGGAGGTTGCCCCTTTAGCGAGAACACAGCAGCGATGTTCGGGAGCCGATCCCCGGCCCAAGGGTAGTTACCGCACGTCAAAAGCACGGCGGGGTGAATAGGGTCGAAATCCAGCATCCGCGCGAGAACTCTCAGGCCCGAACTCGGGATCAAGAGGCGTCCCGCGTTGAACAAGTCTCTCTCCGATAGCAAACGCCGCAGAATGGTACTGCGACCGCGGATTCAGCGGGCAGTTCCGCCACATTTGTGGTCATCTCCCTGGTCACGAACCGAAAATCCTCCACAGTTATCCGGGCAAGATCAAACTCCGCTTCAGAGAGAAGGCGATCCGGCGATTTTAACCGAAAGTGCGGCTTGACCAAATATGAGAACAGTGGCGCTTTGGCTGGCTTGTCCATTAGCAATCCTCAAGGACTAAGCATGCAGCATACACGTCTCTGGTCGGGCTTATGGGTCGAAAAGTTCGGCGAAATCGCCATTTTCTAGCGACGGTTGTCGAGGTTCGGCCATGTGGGTGCCACCCGGCCCTCCGGCGGGTGGCCAGGGGCAATCGCTAAGGCCGACACTGTGCACTGATCGGGGCGAGCGGCTTACCGCGCCTTCAAGGGTAACTGCTTGGAAGGCGGATCGACAAGCTGCTCGCCCGGCGTGAGTCGCCTACATCCAAGCCTGCAGCCATTTGAGGCCGAACGCACCGGGCGCGAGTATCCCTGTCGCCCAGAGGATCGCCGAGGAGACGTTGGCGATCTGGAATGTCAGGACGCGCATTTCGCAGATACCTGCAACCAGCGGAACGGATGCCCGCAACGGACCGGAGAAGCGGCCGATAAACACCCCAAGCCCCCCCAGCGTTCGAAGAATCTATGGCCACGCGGAAGCAGATCTGGGTAACGCTTCAGTGGCCAATAGTGCGAAACCCGGTCTCCCAGCCGCGTGCCAACCCAGAAAGACAGCCAATCGCCAAGTGCCGCGCCGACGATAGCGGCGAGCCACAACGGCCAGAACGCGATCCCACTTTCGCCGATCAGAAAACCGATGCCAACGAGGATCACGGTCGCGGGAAGTAAGAGCGAGATGAAGGCCAGCGATTCGCCGAAGGCCAGCATGGTCACGAGCGGAATGCCCCATGCCTCATGCGCCCGCATAAAAGCGATGGTCGCTTGCGTGATCTCGTCGAGCCTCGGGCTGATCGGCATCTCCCAGAACGACATCTTCAAAATCCTCACCATCGTCTCGATCGTTGGCATTCCGCCGACCCTAATCGCGGGCATCTACGGCATGAACTTCAAGACCATGCCCGACCCCTATGGACTGGCCATGATCGCTTTCAGCGCTATCATTCCGTTGGTTGGTTCAAGTGGCGGGGTTGGTTCTAAATATCGGGATTTGTCGCCTTGGTAGGGGTGAAGCAGGAAACCCCATGGCATCGACCAGGAACTGCACCTTATCGGAGAGATGGACCTCATAATTGTCCAGCGAAGCCACGTCTTGCTTCAGGCCGTTCATTCGCGACGCTACCTTCTCGTCGCCCCAGTCCCCGGTCATCGCGGACGCGAAATCGATGGCGCGCCCCAGGGCAAGCAAGGCATCGCGCTTTTCCGAGAGATAGTCACCCAGCCGGCCGACATGGCGCAACTGGGCGCGAATAACCTTGTTTGAGCGGATCGCCTTACGGCCCTGGCTGTCCGGCACGTGGAAGGCGGCGGCAGAAAGGGTGCGCAGGTCCGTCGACTTCGTCGCCCGGCGAGGCGCGCGGCACCGTCGAGACCTGCAGCGGCTCCAGCGTCTCGCTGCCTTGGCGCCTGATCTCGAATTCGAGGCTGGCGTCCTCCGACGGAAGCGGTCGCGAGCCGTGAAAGCCCAGCAGCACTAGGAAAACGTGGCGCCGGCTGGTCTCTCGCATCCTTGACCGCGCCGGCAGCGGAGTGGCAGCAGTCACAAAGAGCCTGATTGTCACCCTGAAACAGCTGAATGAGTAACTTATCTCGGCTTGTCGCAACCATAGTGTGGTTGACCCGGCACGCGCTCCGGATTTATTTTGGGAATTATCCGATCGTGACGTCGATTTCCATGCTGGAGGCCGCTATGCGGATAGGCACTTCTTTCTTGGTGCTGGCGACTGTGCTGGCGTCTTCAAATTCGTTCGCCGACCCTGTCCAAACGTCAGAAGACATCGTCAAGTTTTTCGGCAATGCGACTGATCTGGGCCCGTCGCGTGGAATATGCATCGGCACTGAAGACGAATGCAAGAGCAAAGCGGACGCGTCAGTGCCAACCGGCCTCGACATGTTGATCAATTTCAGCCTCGATTCTGCTGAGTTGCAGCCGGAGGCGCGAACAAAACTCGGCGAATTTGCCAAGGCGCTGAAAGACAACCGTCTAAGGGCGCATAACTTCATCGTCGAAGGCCACACCGACGCCTCGGGCTCGGCTATCTACAATCAAGGACTTTCGGAACGACGGGCGCAATCAGTGACGGCATTCCTCCTATCGAACGGAATCGAACCGTCACGCATCAGGGCAATTGGCGAGGGCAAAAGCCATCCGAGAGTCGCCGATCCCTACGACCCGGTCAACCGGCGGGTCGAGATGCGGATAAACTTGCCATAGTCATATTGGACTGCCGGGGGGTTTCGTCGCGTTGACATTCTCGCGGGACGTTCTGAGTTCAATGGTGCTCGAATGGCACTTAGGCCAACTCTAGAAAATGCCGCCTTCCGAATTTCGCCACCAATGTCGGGCTCTGCTCCGTCTGCGCGGCGCCTGACCTGCGGGTGATGGTCTGCCAACGCGCTTAACCGCGCGGCGGCCAGCGTTGATTGCTCACCCTTGACCGTCAAGAAGGGCTCGCAATTCATCGAGTTTGGTGTTTACGAACCAGCCGTAGTAATTCTCCACCGGCAGCTTTCGTCCGGATCCCTTTGCCGCAGCTTCGCGAAGTTCGGCTGCGCGACGTTGCGGCTGGCCGACATTGTAGAGCGTTGCTGTAATGCCCGGATTCCCGGAAATATCGAACCCCTCCTCGGCATACGCGTCGATCGCCTCCCGCAGGATGGCGGTCGTGTAGATCACGCTGCGCTTCGGATCCATGATGTCGCGGTAGATTGCCTGCGGCCGATCGGGTGAGAGCTTTTCAAAGCCGCTCACCCGATTGACCAGGTCGGTCACTTCCAGCGCCGCCAGAGGGCTGATCTGGCCAAGCCCGAACGTCTGGCCGGCGAAGAACGGTTGAAAGAACGCCCTTTGAAAGGTCACGTTCTCATAGGCGACATTGCCGACAGTTTTTCCGAGGAACTGTGTGTTCCAGACGTCGGTTCGGCAGCTCCACAGTGCCGAACTCCCTTTGGCAGGGGTGCAGCCGGAAAATTCCGGGCGATTGACAAACGACTGCAGCGAAATGCCTTTGTAGCGGAATTCGAAATCCGCGTTGGCGTATGCCAGGGCCTTGACGTAGTAGGTTTGCGCCGCATCAACGCTGCTGACGTTGTAGGTATGTTCGCCGACAAGCGCGCCGATAACGTGGATCGGATCGATACCATAGGCAGCGGCCGTATCCTTGATCTGTTGCACGAGCTTTTTATCGTTACTCAGCAACGCCAGAATCTTGTGATACTTGGCGTCGTAAGTTGTCTTGAAAGCGCGCGTCCTATTCGCTGACGCTGCGGGAATCGGCGGCTGCTGCTCGAACCGGTTTCCGGGAGGAACGACGGTGAGGCCCTTCGCGAGGGCTTCGAGGCCCAATCCGTTGGCAAACACCAGGACAAGGGCGGTCAGCGCCATGAGCGCGTGCCTAGTATTTTTCATGTGTCGCCCCCCGATGAGCAGGGGATACACCCACGCTCGCCGCCCGTTCCCGTATGAACCAATCAAGCTCGATCAGCGTGGCACGCCGGTTGTCAACGCATGACCGCGATCGCCGGGCATGATCGCGCCCTGGGTGTGACGTATCGGTCACTATGCTGGTGCTGACGCCAGCAAATCGTTCGCGGGACCGGCATCTCGGCCAACCTGTTGCCTTGCGAATCTTCGAACACGAGTCTCGCGTTGATCGAGCGTACCGCCCTTGGACGGTTGCTTTTCACCCTAAACGTTATGATCGGTCCCGTCCGTCCAGGCTTAGCGCACCAAGTTCAGTAGTACGAGCTTGTCCGACCTTCCGCTCAAGCAGTCGCATTGGTGTATCTGCCGTCGGTCCTTGCTACGGATCGCTGCAACATAGTGGTCGAATGCACCTTTTCGTTCCCGCTTCGCAGATGCTAAACGTTCGCTATGCTTTACATTGAACTCGCGACCGTCGTCGTCCTGATCTGCATCAACGGCCTGCTTGCAATGTCGGAACTAGCCGTTGTCTCGGCGCGACCGGCTAGGCTCAAAGGTATGGCCGAACGAGGCCTGAAGGGTGCCAATCGTGCGCTGGCGCTTGGTGCCGATCCCGGAAAATTCCTATCGTCTGTCCAAATAGGGATTACATTGGTGGGCGTGCTTTCCGGGGCCTTCTCAGGCGCTACGCTGGGCGAGCGCCTGTCATTTGTCTTGGCCGCTAGCGGCGTGCCCGGCAACATTGCAGACGCCTTGGGTGTCGGTATCGTAGTGGCAGTCATCACCTATGCCTCTCTGATCGTGGGAGAACTTGTTCCCAAGCAGATTGCACTTCGCAATCCGGAGGGCATAGCAATGCGTGTAGCTCCGGCGATGACCATCGTTGCGAAAATTGGCGCACCGCTGGTGTTCTTACTGGATTTCTCCGGTCGTGGTTTGCTGTGGCTCTTAGGCCAGAAAGGCGAGTCCAAGGAAAAAGTCACCGATGAGGAAATCAAAATGTTGGTTGCCGAAGCCGAGCATCACGGCACCATCGAGGCAGACGAACGCCGGATGATCGCGGGCGTCATGCGTCTGGGAGACCGGGCGGTGCGCGCCGTTATGACACCACGGACCGATGTGGACTGGATCGACATTACCTGGGAAGAAACGAGAGTGCGCAAGGCGATCATCGAGACGGAGCATTCTCTGCTGCCGATTGCCGAAGGTACGGTCGATGCAATGATCGGCGTCGTGCAGACCCGCAAGGTACTGGCGGGCATGCTCAATGGGCAGAAGGTCGATCTCAGGCCTCACCTGCAGAATGCGCCGATCGTGCACGACCAGGCGGACGCGCTTGATGTGCTGACAACACTGAAAGGAGCACAGGTGCCTTTGGCCCTGGTCCATGACGAGTACGGTCATTTCGAGGGCATTGTGACGCCGGCCGACATCCTCGAGGCGATCACAGGCGTGTTCCGTTCCGATCTGGAAGCCGAGGAAGAGACGGCCGCCGTGCAGCGCGAGGATGGGTCATGGCTGCTTGCGGGGTATATGCCCGTTGACGAGATGTGTGATCACCTTGCCATCGAGCTCCCAGAAAATCGCGATTATGAAACAGTTGCCGGTTTCATCCTGTCGCACATGCACCATTTGCCGGCGACAGGCGAAACGGTCGAAGCGGACGGCTGGCGGTTTGAAGTCGTCGATCTTGACGGCAGACGCATCGACAAGGTCATGGCCAGCAAATTACCCAGCGGACGCCGGCTCGCTCGGCATTAAATCAATGATCGCGCAGGATGGCAGCCGCATGTCTCTTACTGCCGTTCGCGACGATTGATTCACGCCTTGTCGGGCAGAACGAGCGTTCCGAAGGCGCACATGCCAATTCGACCATGGACCGTGTCGCATGGATCAAAGTATGAACGACAACCATCAAGCTGCAAACCGGGAAGAAATGTAGGCGGCTAGCCTCACACACGTATTGGGTGCGTGTTCGCTTGCGCATCACCGGGTATCAAAGCTAATGGAAACCCGGAGAGGACTTGGCTGCTTCAGCAGGTGAAAAGTGCTGCCTTTCTCACGGTTCTATGTCGCGTCGTGCCTGCTCGCAATTATAGCGCTGGTCGCCGTTCTCGAGCTCGGCCTACTTCCGGCACTGCTTTCGGGCCTTCTCGTGTTCAACCTCGTTCATTTCGCCGCACCGATGCTCCATCGAATCGGCGTCTCCAACAGCCTGACGAAAAGCCTTGCGTTGACCTTGGTGGCATTGATTTTCACGCTCCTGATAGCCGCCGCTATCTTTAGCGGCGTGTCGCAATTGACTGGCGGTTCGGAGAACGTCGTGACGCTCCTCAAGAAGATGGCCGAGATCATCGATACCGCGCGTGTCCATCTCCCGACCTGGGCGATGGCCTATTTTCCGTCGAATATCGAGGAACTGGAAGTCTTCGCGGCCCGGTGGCTCCGCGAACATGCCGGCCAGCTTCAACTCGTCGGGCGAGATGTCGGCGTCCTGGTGGTCCACATTATCGTCGGCATGGTGATCGGCGGCTTGATCGCGGTGAACTCGGCGGCGCCATCGGGCGAGCCCGGCCCACTGGCGATCGCGCTGGCGGATCGTGTCAAAATTCTGAGCAAGGCTTTTCGCAACATCGTGTTCTCGCAAATTCGGATTTCGGCGTTGAATACATTTCTAACGGCGATCTATCTCGTCGCTGTTTTGCCGTCCTTCGGAATCGATCTGCCATTCATCAGGACGATGATAGCGCTGACTTTCGTCGCCGGCCTTCTGCCGGTCATCGGCAATCTGATCTCCAACACCGTGATCGTCGTTGTCAGCCTCAGCATCTCCTTCCTTGCAGCGCTCGGCTCGCTTACCTTTCTCATCGTCATTCACAAGCTCGAATACTTCGTGAACGCCAAGATTGTTGGAACGCGGATCAACGCGCGTGCCTGGGAGCTTCTTCTGGCGATTGTTTTCATGGAGGCCTGGTTCGGTATGCCGGGTCTTGTCGCCGCGCCGATCTATTATGCCTATCTGAAGGCTGAACTCACGATGCGCGGGCTAATCTAGGATTGGAGCAATGCCCGATCGAACGAAATCGGGTCGCGTCGATGGTTAACAGGCCAGCTAGCATCAGGCTCATTGATTAAGACGGAAGGCGACGGCGGCTGCGATGCAGATTGCCGAGAAGACGGTGTGTGCGTAGCGGTCAAATTGGGCGCGATGCGCCGCTAGTCCTTCAGCTTGGCGAACATGTTCTCGATCTTGTGACGTTGGCGGCATAGGGTGTTGTCGTCGTCGATCGGCTTGTTTCCGCTTTTGACCGGTGGGGTGCATTTTGAGTATCCATCCGGCGTGTCGCGCCTTGTTCGGGTGATGAACGAGTGGTCTTAAGCGTGCTCTTATGAGCGCACTTAGGAGCAGTTGATGGGTCAGATCACGTTGCTCACAGGCCCCGAACGTCGGCGGCGGTGGAACGAGGCGGAACGGCGCCAGATTTTGGAGGAGGCGTTTTCGCCGAGACCTGTGTGACGCAGGTGGCGCAGCGGCATGACGTTTCGACGCCGCTGATCTACACGTGGCGCGCAAGCTGTGCGAGCACGTCCCGGACCCGTGCCTTACAGAGGCGGTGGTTGTCGATGACGACGTCGGCCATCCACTGGAGCACCGGCCGGCTATTGTCGTGGAGGTGGTAAAGGGCGGCCGGGTGAGCATCTTCGCGGGAGCGACGCCCACGCTGGTTACGGCAGTGGTAAAGGCACTGCGGTGATCCCGCCGGGCGCGCGGGTGTGGCTGTCGATGGGTCACACCGATATGAGGAAGGGCATGCAGGGCCTGGCTTTGCTGGTGCAGCAGCACCTGAAGCGCGATCCCCACTGACGAGCGCTCAGCTGGCGTGTTTGCTCGACGGGATTGACTGGCGCAACCCGCAGTACAGCTGGCGTCCGGTGAGCGCGGGATAGGACACGGATTTCCTCAGCCAAAGCGGCATTTTTCGGTTGCACCGAGAGACAGTGTGCTGATTCATTTCGGTCATGGAAGCCGCCATTTAGCCCCTGCCGGACGATGTCGAAGCGCTTAAGGCCCTGGTTGTTTCGATGGGCGCCGAACTTGCCGCCGCGAGGGCTAAGGCGTCGGCCAGGGAAGCTCTGATCGGGCACCTCAAGCTTGCAGATCGCCAAGCTCAGGCGCGAGCAGTATGGCCCCAGCGCCGAGCGCAGCCGCCGGCTCCTGGACCAGCTTGAATTGCAACTCGAGGAACTCGAGGCCACAGCCAGCGAAGTTGACCTTGCCGCCGAAGCGGCGGCGACCAGGACGACCAGTGTCACCGCCTTCGAGCTTCGAGCGCAAACGGCCAGTGAAGAAGCCGTTTCCCGAGCATCTGACACGTGAGCGCATCGTCATCCCCCGCGCCATGTTCGTGTCCGACTTGCGGCGGGACGCGGCTTTCGAAGCTCGGCGAGGACGTGACCGAGACACTGGAGGTGATCCCGCGTCAGTGGAAGGTCATCCAGACGGTGCGCGAGAAGTTCTCGTGCCGGAACTGTGACGATCACCCAGCCGCGGGCGCCGTTCCATGTCGTGCCGCGTGGCTGGGCAGGTCCTGGCTTGCTCGCCATGCTGCTGTTCGACAAGTACGGCCAGCATCAACGCTTAACCCGCCAGGCTGAACGTTTCGCTCGCGAGGGCGTGCCACTGAGCCTGTCGACGCTCGCCGACCAAGTTGGCGCGGCCACTTTCGCGCTCATGCCCCTCTATCGCCGGATCGAGGCTCATGTTCTCGCCGCCGACCGATTGCACGGCGACGACACAACGTGCCGGTCCTCGCCAAGGGCAAGACCGATATCGGCAGGCTGTGGGTCTATGTCCGCGACGACCGGCCCTTCGGCGGCGCCGATACGCCCGCCGCGCTGTTCCACTATTCGCGCGACCGCCGTGGCGAACATCTGCGCTGTTCGCGTTCGCATGGTTTCGGAGCGACCCCAAGAAAGCTTAAAGCGCCAGATAGAGCAAGGCTGCGGCTCCAGCGCCGATGCAATAGTACGCGAATGGCTTGAGCGTGTCCGTTTCAAAGTATTTGAGCAGAAAGCGAATTGAAAGAAATGCGGTTCCGCCAGCACACAAGGCGCCAACAACCGCCTGACCCAATCCTGCGCCGCCATTTGTGAAAAGATCGGGGACCTTGAGCACGGCAGCCGCCAGAATGATTGGGGTGGCCAGCAGGAATGAATAGCGGACGGCGTTCTCGTGAGAAAGCCCACAGGCGAGCCCACCGCTCATGGTCAGTCCGGTGCGAGAAAATCCCGGTATCAATGCGAAACATTGCGTGATGCCGATGATGACGGCTTGGATCCATGAAAGGGCAGCAAGCTTCCCGTCATCGTGGGCACCTTCAGTCGCGCCGCGCGAACGCAACACTTCGACGACATAGAGCATTGCGCCATTCAGTACGAGCACAGCCGCGACGAGTGTCGCGGCTGCAAAGAGCTGCTTCAGTCGCTCTTCGAACAGAAGCCCAAGGAGTCCGGCCGGAATGGTGCTGACGATGAGAAGCCATCCCAGCTTGGCATAGGTGTCATCGGCGCGGATCTCGTGTTGTTTGAGGGAGCGGAGAACACCACCGATGATGCCTAGCCAATCGCGCCAGAAAAAGCCCAGCAACACGAGAGCCGTCGCCAGGTGCGTCAGCACCAAAAAGGCGACAAATGCATCGCTCGATCGGTCGACGGGCCAGCCAAGCAGGGCAGGGATCAGAACGGTGTGTCCCAAGCTCGAAATCGGAAAGAGTTCGGCGAAACCCTGCAAAAGCCCCAAAACGATCGCCTGGAAATAAGTGATCATAGGTCCGTAATCCCGGAATCTTGGTTCCCCAAAATAACCTCGATACCAGCTTTCAAGGGGGTGACGGTATCAGGTGCGGCCATTGGCCTCTCCAAATACCTCGTGGCGCTCATCGCGAAGTGCAGTCGTGATCTAAAAGGCGCTCGGCGGCGGAGTGCTCCCAGTTGGCCAGAATGTAAAACCCTGGCCTGGCATGGGCCAGTTCGGCCCCAACAACGACGATATTTACCCGATGCATGGCGCGCCGAGCCTGCGGCAACCCGGCAGCAACAATGCCGGCCACGTTGGTGGCTGCCAAATCCGGCCGATCGACCGCCTTGATCCAGTAGCGTTTTCCCATCAGCGCCAGGGGGAACAGCTGCCATGGGCCTTCGGTCTTCGGCCCGGTCGAGGCGAGTTTCTTTTCTACCGATGCTGCAAGGCAATCGACGTGGATGTGGAACTGATCCTGGGACCGCGCAGTTCTGGAATTCACCGCCAGGGCAACCGCCGTTCGTGGCAGATATCGTCCAAGGCTCGCCGAAACCCTGTTTCGAACTTCCCATGCCCGATGCCAGAGTTGGGCACTGTCCTCCTCACGGACCGGCGGGCTTTCAATACCGGCAACAGCCGCAAGTGGCATCAACAGAAACTCGGTCCGAAATCGGGGCGACTTGATGAGAGCCGACCCAGGTGCGCCCTGTTTGGGCAGGACCACTTCCTCGCAAGGGAAGGCGCTGCCAAGATGCGCCGCGGCAAAAGCGCAAGTCTGCACAACCTGCCAGAGCGCGTTGCGATGCGCGGGAGCGGAGCCGACGCTACTGGCCGACACCGTTACAAACAATGTCAGCAGTGCCCGGAGGACCCTGTCCCGAGCCAAAAGGCCCCACAAATGGCGTTGGATGGTCATGGGTAGCGGAAACCGGCAGGGCAAGATTGCCAACAATATCAAAGCTTCTGGACGACAATGATGGAGGAACTGCGACCTGCAACCGGGTATGTAGCAGCCGAAATGTCGGTCACGAGGCTTGGAGACTGAGGCTGCGTTCGGCGGAACCGGGATGGTATCGGTGGAGCCGCTGTTTGACTCCTTGAGATGGTTTCGTTCAAGCGGGCTGTCGCCCTTTTGGTGTCAGATCACCGGTTGGATGCGGTGGACGCCAACTTTGAGTCAGCGCTCTGTTCAGCAGCCGGATTGCGATCGTTATCCTTCCCTTCGATGGCCTTATCAGCGCTTTGCGATACACTTTCCATTGAATTCTTTAGCACCGAGCGGGTTTCCTGCAGGTCGAGTTCCTTCTCGGCTTGTCGAACGGCGTCGTCAAACTGCTTTCGAAAATCACCAGCGATCCGATTGAATGTCTTCATCATTGCCCCCGCCGATCGCATTACTTTTGGAAGCTCCTCTGGTCCGAAAACAACGAGCGCCACCACAAAGATGACCACCAGGTGGGTCATGCCAAGTCCGAACATCGGTAAGTCCTCTCGCGCACATCGCCGGCAGTGACAATCTCTCCGCGGTTTTGCGTCGACCTATCGGGTAGCGGTTCGATCGACACCGCCGAGCCTGCCATCAGACCGCCTCGCGTGGGCCATTCCAGTATGCGCCGCGCGATTGTCGTCCATACTTCGCGCCATGTGGCACCACCCGTCAACCCGAATATCAAGCCATGCTCACCAGCAAGCGGACACCACGCCGGAGCGGATGGCACACGGCCTTTTCTGACGAACTCGGCGGATTACGGGTCATTTCAGTCTCGGGAGCAGGAACGAGGGGCGCCCCCATCGTGGTCACCGGGGAACTTGAATCGGTTGATCCCGTAGCCCTGACCATACGGACCATCCCGCCGGTTCAACCCTTCGGGCACTTTGGCAACTACGCCGCGGGTTTCATTCCCCTCAAGATCGTCGCCCTCAACAACAGTCGTCACGCCTGGGTCGAATTCGAGCTGGAGTTGCATTAGATTCTCAACAGCCGAGCGATTTCGGCGACGGGCTTTGGTTCGACAAGGCACGCCGCGGGACGGGTCCAATTTTGTCAAGCAGTTTAGCCGGACCTCACGACCGCCTCCTGTTCCGCAAAGGCGAGGTCGATCCGTGTAGCGATGGTGCGGACTTGGTCAGGCCTGCGAGCACAACCAGTTTCCCGGATGAAGGCCATTACTCGTCAAGACACCCACCCAGGAGGCGTGCTGAAAATTCGGTTCTGGGCGAATTTCACCGTTCACAAAACTGGGTCGGTGGCAGCGAGTTACTGCGCAATAACGTTGCTAATCTCGATCATGTTTGAGCGCACGCGCAACATGTAGAAGCCAATTGTCGTTAGGTGATTCGGCAGCAGCCAGCCGTCCTCGCGGCCGTTGGCGATGATTAAGGGCCGGATGCGCAGCGCCGAGACGAACTGCGCATCCATGGTGTCCCACAGGTTCTGCAGGTGCTTTTCCTTGATCACGTCCTCGAAATCGGCCTGGGCGCCCTTCATCAGCCCGTAATAGGCATAGAGCTGACCATAGGAGAACCAGAAGCGGTCGTCGGCGCGGAAGTCGAACCAGCCATTGTTGTGGTTCTCGGCGCGTTCCTTGAGGATCGCCGAGGTTGAGCCGATGTCGGAGGAGATGCGGTCGATATACTGTTTCAGATTGTCGGCTCGGGCATCGAACGTCGCCTGGCAGGTGGCCAGCCGAGCATTGAAGGAGCGCAATTTGCGAACCGCGTCACGATAATAGCTCGGCGTCGGCGTCTTGGGTCCGAACGGGTTGAGGCCGAAATACCAGGTTTCCTCATCGAACTGCAGATTGCCGCGCGCATCCTGTAGGTCGGTGTCGATCTGCGATGTGGTGCGCACGCGGCCGAGATTGTCGGCAAGCTCGGTGGAGGTGCGCCGCACCGCCTGGTTGATGCCCCGCTGGAACGAGGCCTTGTTGTCCATGAACGGCGTGTGGTCCCAGTCGATGCCGAACAGGCCGAGTTTGTAGAGGATCATCGACGAGATCCAGGCATTCTGGTTGACGTTGAAATCGGTGAGGTCGGCCGCGACCTGGGCGATACCTGAATTGCCGCAGGTCTTGGCGGTTTCGGTGCCAGCGCCGGCCGCGACCTGTTCGCCGGCGGAAATGTTGCGGTTCTCGAAGGTGTATTTGTCGACGTAGTTAGGGTCGAACTTGTTCCACCACTGGGTGGCGTAGAAGAAATTGGCGTAGAGACCGATCAGAACCAGCAGCGCGAGGCCGACCGCCGCCTTCAGGATCCAGCCGCGCTGTGTGTACCAGCGCCCGGCCCACAGGAACGGCCAAAGGATCACGCCGATGGCGAGGCCGATGCCGCGGCCGATCCACTGGAAGATGCGGGTGAAGAAATTCACGATCGGATCAAGCATGGCTCTCGTTCACCCCTTCAGCATGATGCCAAAAAGTTGCAGACTTTTTGGATAACATCATGCGCCAAAACAATAGGTTAGAACGAAATGACGGCTCATTTCGTTCTAGTCAGTCAAGCCGTAAAGGCGCGTGCGAAACGCCACCTTGTCCTTCAAATATGTGGTTTGCAGAACGACGCGCTGCATAGACCATCCGTCCCGGTTTTCAAACCGCATGGTTATCGGCACACACCATACCTCGCCTAGCCATTCGCACACGACAGGCAATTTCGACGCTTTTTATGAGCGCGCCTTCGTGCCAGTTTACTTCGTTCTGATATCGATAGACGTTCGCCAAATGCAAGCAGTGTGCCTCTGCGAGATGCCCGTCTTGACGTTTGAGACTGCCAACATCATCTAGTGTTCGCTCAGCCCCAGACTTCTGGCTCTGTGCGAGTTCGGCCTCAAGTGGTTGCAGGCGCGGACGTGATGGGCACCAAAGGCGGACCGTCATTGTCGGCCTCTGGCAGGGGCAGGAATCAATCGTAGGTGCCGCGAACGGCTATGCTCCCGGTTCAGGTCGAGTTCGATATCGAAGGCAAAACAATCGGCAACTCACGAGCAATCCGGCAGTTTCGTCTTGGGCTAGTTTAGAACCTGATACAGTGCGCCGCTGGCACAATCGTAGTAGCCAACCCGCCGCTGACAACTCTCGGGCAGATTTCTAGTGCGACAAAAGGACAGGCAGGCGCAGATCGCCAAGAACGCTTTTGGTTGCTCCACCCACGACAAAATCTCTCATCCGGGAATGGCCGTATGCACCCATAACAAGCAGATCGGCGCCCATGCTGACAGCGCGCGCCTGAAGCGTAACGCCAATGGGGCGATCTTCGAGGTCGATTGAGATCCCCTCAGCGGGAAAGCCACGCTTTCTCAGGCTCAGGGCGAGGCGTTCGCCAATATCGCGCAGCGACTTTTCGTCTGTCACTGTCAGTACCGTTATCTTTGAGGCACATTGCAGAAACGCGTGCGCATCGGCAACGGCCCGGGCCGCAACGCGGCTACCATCCCAAGCGATGATGACATGATCGATCGCACCAACGTTTGCGTCTTCCGGCAGAATTATGGTTGGGCGACCCGAACCAAACAGGACCGCATTAACGGTCATGCGCGCAGTCTGGTTATTTGGCTCCAACCCAATCAAAGCAAAATCGAAATAGCGTGACTGAGTTGCCGCAACATCGCCGATAGATGCTGGCTGAACAGCAATCTCCTCGGTTGTGAGGAGCGATCCGACGCGTGCCGCTTCAGCTTTCAATGCCTCCAGCAAATCGAGCCCATGCTTGCGGCTGGTCGCTTCTGTCTCCCGGATCATTTCGGGAAGATCGATCAAGTATCGCGAAACCGGATTGGAAATACCCGGAATATCGACATTGATCGTCAATGCATGAAGTGCGGCACCAACGTGCTTGACCACCGCGATTGCGTTTGATGCGATTTTGGTGGAATTCGCTTCCGGATACGTCGCCAGAGGAAGTAAGGCAATTTGGCTCATCAGACCTCAACCCCGTTATTTCGACCGCCGTCGACCATTGGCCCAATGCGTGTCACATTCAAGCCAGCCATTTCAGTCTACAAAAACTCAGACGACCGAGGGTTGTTACTGCCTATCCAAGGCGATCTTGCGCCGCGCCGATTCCGTCCTGAACGACTGTGGCTATAATGGCAGGCATCCAGGAACAGAGATGGCAAATGACGATTGGCCTGCTTGTTGCCATGAGCGCAGTGCCGCTCGCAAGCATTGTTTGAACAGTAGCGGTAGCCGATGATGTGGCCGCAACCCAGCGGTTCACGATCCGCGCCGGGGAAACCACGTTCCGCGACCATCCTGCTAAATCAGGATACCAGCCAACTTGGATGCTGGGGAGGCTGCGACACAACTTGGAGCACCCGACGCGCCAGTATTGTGTCCCCCACATCATGTCCGACAGGACGCGACATTTGAAGATGCAGTAGGTCCTCTTTTTCCACGATCGTGTAGGATTTTCAGTTACCGACAGGATAATATGCTGAATGATGAAATGGCACTTTGCTTTTCGCGAGCGAGGTACTCCAAAGCTGAGCACGTGGGGACGTGATCAGGACCCGACTTCGCAACTGAGCTTTGGCGTTCAAAGGAACCAAACGCGTGAACCATCAGGCGGTGGAGCAAGCTGACACAAGAGCGGGAGGGGTTGAAGCTGTCGATCGCGCGCTTTCGATCCTCGGGTGCTTCACAGAGCATGACGAGGGTTTAAGCCTGGCTGAGATATCTTCTAGAACGGGCCTATACAAAAGCACGATCCTTCGGTTAACGGAATCCCTTGTCCGCAGTGGCTACATTGTTCGCATGGCGGACAAGCGCTTTGCTGTCGGCCCTACGCCGATGATATTGGCCTCATTCTACCGTCGTCGTTTTAAGATAGAGGCATTCGTTCGGCCTCTCCTTTTGAGCCTTGTCGAACAGGCGGGTGAAAGCGCATCGTTTTTTCGAAAGGAGGGAAATGACGGAATTTGCCTATTTCGCGCAGACTGTCGTCATTTGATCCGTGATCAAATCCGAGAGGGTGATGTGCTTTCGCTTAACGGTCACGCAGCTGGCCAAGTGCTTGCACGGTTCAGTACCGCTAAGCCTAGGACGCGAACAGCTCTTATGGCGAAGATTCCGTTTATATCGCTCGGGAAGGGAGATTCCGAAACAGCTGCGATGGCCGTACCGGTTTTTTCAGGCAGCGAGGGCTTGATCGGAGCGCTGGCTGTTTCTGGGCCGCTGACCAGATTTACGCCGGAAAAGTTGGTCAGCATCAGACCGCTTTTGCTGGGTTTTGGCGAACGTCTATCGATATCCCTTGCGAGCAAACAATATGCACAAGCGCGCTTATAGAATGGTCGTGACCAGCACGTGTCTGCTTAAGGGAAGGGGAGTAGCAGTTGGGGCGGATTGGTGGCGAGCGAGGCTCCAAGTCGGTTACTCTCTGCTCTGTGGCAAGTGGTCCCGCCAAACATGACTGGAATCGACATCGGCCCCTTGCGGACATGACTGCCAGTGAGCGTCCAAGCATAATGCGCACCAATCAAAACGATAGTGACGATCTGATCCGCCGCGCTTTGGCCGCGTTCAATTCCGGCAATCATCGCCAAGCGATCGATGTGTGCGAATTGGGCCTGAAGCAGCACCCAGGCGACCCGGCGCTTTGCCATCTTCTGGCGGCTGTATTGTTCGCCGAGGCAGATCTGCCGGAGGCTCGTGCGCGCATCGAAGCAAGCCTTGCCACTCGACCCGACAATGCGCCCGCCTTGATACTGGCATGCCGGATTGCCCGGGCCGAAGGCAGGTTTGAAGCGGCGTTTCAGTTCCTGGACCGCGCGGCAAGACTGTCATCTCAGGCGGAAATGCTCGTCGAACGGGCACGCACCTTCGATCAAGCAGGCGATGCCCCTGCGGCGAGCGCGTCCTGGACACTTGTCTTGCAACGGGATCCGAAATCCGGGGAGGCAGCGGCGCGCCTCGGGCGCCTTGCATGGCAGCGCCGAGCGGCTGTCGAGGCGGAAGGTCTGCTCGAACGCGCAGTCGCTGGCGGCGGGCATCCGTCGGCCTGGTTCGACCTCGGGCTGGTACGTCAGGACATGCGCAAGTTCGGCAGCGCTGCACAGGCCTATCGACGCGTGCTTGAGATGAGCCCGGCGCCCCGGAAGCGGCTGTCAATCTGGGTGTCGTCCTGCAGGAAACCGGCGACCTCGACGAGGCCATGGCAGCGTATTCATTAGCCTATGGTCTCAGCTCATCCACCTTCAGCGTCATCGCCATGGCGCTGACGTCGGCGCCAAGGGGCCGGTTGTGGCTTGATCAGAAAGCGCTGCGTCGCTCACTCGCTGGCGGAGCGTCCCCGCCTGGCGCGAAACCGCTTGCGGTAGACGCCGGGGGTAGTGTCTCAGTTTGAAATTTGAAATATGCGAAAGCGCCTATCCCGGTTTGCCCGCATAGGCGAAAGCGCCTATATGCTTAGCGCAAAGCATGGGAGGACGGAGTGCATTTTGTAGTTACCCCGATAAACCGACCGTCCGACATGGGATTCTGGCTTCAGGCGGAAAGCCCTGAAGAAGCGAGGCGATTGGTATCGCTTAACGTGCCACAGATGGGCAACGCGACCAATGCGGCCTTTGCTACATGCTACAAAGATCGGACCCATTCACCGGGTTACGGCGTGATCGTAGAAGGGTCTGGACGCACCTACACAATTACGAAGCGGGATTGATGGACGATGCCGACCGGACCTAAAGGCCAGAAACGCCCCGCCGACGTGATCGGCAATGCCGTCCGCGTCATGCGCATTGCCACAGGCGATGAAGACGACACCGTGCAGGACGACGGCAAGAGCGCCGCCGCCAAAGAGCTTGGATCCAAGGGCGGAAAGAAGCGCGCCGCCAACATGACGCCAGAGCGGCGCGCCGAGATCGCCAAGAAGGCAGCTGCAAGCCGTTGGAACAAGCCCTAGATTAGGCGGGAACCGTCATCACTTTTGCCATCGTCTTGCGTGGGCTTGGATGCCTTGGTTCGCCGTTGCATCTTTTTCACGAACAGCTGCAGGTGTGCCTCTAGGTCTTGGAAGCTCTCAAACGAGAGAGCTTCTGGGAACGAGATCACAACGTCTCCCTCGTCCAGCGTGATGACTTCCTGTCGCATCCCTGACTGAGCTTGCTCGGCGTTCTTTTGCGCAATGTTTCGGGCCCAAGAAAATGGCTTAGCTTTGGGATGCTGCTCTGCAGTCTGTTCGGGTTCCATTTGGGCATCCTCCTGCGTTTGGGCAGGTGGATTATAGGCCTTCGGGGAATCGGCAACAAGGGCCAATGTGGCGAGATAGTTCTGCGTAGCCTTTCCAGCTGCCTCAGGCGTGAAGTCCATTTTGATGAGGGTGTATTTTAGAACTCCCTCGCTCGGTGTATCCGGAAACCGGCCTCGGAGTTCTTTGAACAAGTTCGGTCGAAACGCGCAACGCTCCATCGCGTCATGGCGCTCATCCGCGTCTGCGGGCGCATTCAGCAAAATGATAGCGTCCTCGCTGACGCGGGTGTCGTCGCCAGTTCCCTCCATAAGGCCATAGGCCCGCAACGCGCCGATTACGCCAAGAGCGCGGCCGTTGAGCCCGCCATAGCCAAGATGCTGGGCCAAGATCAAACGAGGCATCTTGTTGCGCTTTTCTTTCAGGAAGACCGGCTCAACGGCCTCGATGGCCGCGCCCAGGTCGATAGCCGGATAGTTGGGACTACGAGTGGTGGACATGCGTGCGTCTCCTATGGTGGACGACTTATCACATGGAGTTATCCACACGTCAATGGAAGAAATCTATCCAATAATCCAATCCACCCTCTTGCAGGGCCGAACGAACCATGTCTCTATGCTGGGCAGTGACAGGAGTTCGAATTATGCTGAGAAGAGTTGCTGGCCCCGGCAGTAAGCCGACCGATAGTCGGGGCCAGTCCAAATAGAAAAGCCGCTACCCGGCCCCGGAAAGGAAAGGTAGCGGCTTTAGGTCGGCGACAGGCGGCTGGTGAAAGACCGGCCGCTTCGCACCCGTAGCTCAGCTGAATAGAGCAAGCCCGTCGCACGGCTAGGTCGGGGGTTTAAGTCCCTCCGGGTGCTCCACCCAAATCACTACGGCTGTCGCTACCTAACATAGTGACAGCCGTTTGTGAATCCTAGGTTTATGTGAATATCATGCTTGACACTAAGCATAAAAGTTCAGATATTAGGGGCATGAACAAGCTGCCTCTCAAAACCCGCGTCCAAATCCTCTCCATGCTTTGCGAGGGATCGTCCATGCGGTCGATCTCCCGCGTCGCCGACGTTTCGATCAACACGGTTTCGAAGCTGCTTGTTGACGCCGGCAAGTTCTGCGCCGATCTGCACGATAGCGAAGTCCGCAACGTGAAGTCCAAGCGCGTCCAGTGCGATGAGATCTGGTCGTTCGTCGATGCGAAGGCCAAGAACGTTTCGGCCATGAAGCAGCCGGTTGACGGCGCTGGCGATGTATGGACTTGGACCGCTTTGGACAGCGACAGCAAGCTTATCATTTCCTGGCTGGTCGGCGGTCGTGACGGCGAATATGCGCTGGCGTTCATGGACGACGTTAAGGACCGTCTTGCTAATCGCGTCCAGCTTACGACGGACGGCCACCGCGCCTATCTCAATGCGGTCGAGGAAGCCTTTGGAGCCGACATCAACTATGCGATGCTGATCAAGCAGTACGGCGAGCCGGAAGGCAAGAAGACCTCGCCAGAGCGCCGCTATAGCCCGGCAGTCTGCACTGGCGCGACCAAGACGCGGATTGAAGGCAATCCGGACCCGATGCATGTCAGCACGTCGCATATCGAGCGCGCTAATCTCACGATGCGCATGGCAAACCGCCGCTTTACGCGCCTCACCAACGCGTTCTCAAAGAAGTTTGAAAACCATGTCCACATGGTCGCGATCTACACGGTTTGGTACAATTTCATCCAAATGCACAAGACGCTGAAAATGACTCCGGCAATGGCCGCTGGCGTGTCTAAGACGCTCTGGTCTATGGACGATCTTTGCGAGAAGATGGATGCTGTTGCACCGAAGCCGGGCAAGCGAGGGCCGTACCGAAAGAATGTACAGGCCTAAAAAGACTGACCCCGGGAGCATGCTTTGCAGCAGAGGCCGACCCGGGGTATACCGGTACAGATATATAGAGTTTCACGTTAAGGACAAGTGAACAATTTGCGAACGCCTGCAATAAACGTATCGCTGGAACGCACGATCTCGCGTGACAGGCTCACCAAGTACCTAGGTGCGACAGCGGACGAGCTGGACGCATCATTGGCATTGTACGAGCGCAACACGCGGTTGTCCGAAGCTATGTACACGCCTTTGCAGAGTTTGGAAGTCTGCCTCAGAAACAGCGTTAGCCATGAAATGGGGCTCGTCTATGGCTTGGATTGGCTGACCAACGGAACGGCACCCCTTGCCCAGAACGCACTGGACTCGATCACCCATGCTCAAGACCAATTCGCCGCGCCAACGATCAGCGACTTGGTTGCAGAATTAAAATTCTCGTTTTGGGTCGGTTTGACGGGGCCAGGATATGATGAGACCATTTGGCGGAAGGCTATCTACAAGGCGTTTCAAGCGGCAGGCGGAAAGAAGCGTTCACTAGTCCATGGTCGTTTGAATGCGCTTAGGCGCTTCCGCAATCGCGTAGCCCATCACGAGCCAATTTTTGCCTCAGCCGGCAGATTGCATCAGGAATGTCTTGAGGCGATTGGCTGGATGTGTGCTGATACGCGCGCATGGGCCACACACCACACACGGTTCCCGGCCGTATTTGCCGCCGCTTAGATTTCAAACTGAGACACTACCACGCCGGGCGTTGACAGGACATCGGCGACCGTCTGCGCATAGGATGCCTGTCGCTTTTCGTCGAACACTTCGTATTCGAGCTGCGGCGCGGCCCGCGGAACCGCAAAGGCGCTCGGGGGTGGTTCTCAC
>NZ_JAMYMP010000016.1:0-143417 GCF_040318615.1 Mesorhizobium sp. M1078 | reverse complement strand
CGCCCCCCCCCCCCCTCCCCCCCCCCCCCCCCCCCCCCCCGCCCCCGCCCCCGCCCCACACCCCCCCCCCCCCCCCCCCCCCGGGGGGTGCCTCGCGCCGGGTTTCAGGCGAAGAAGCCCAATCCCCTGAATCGCTTGGCGCCATCTATTCAACGAACACCTTCACGCTTGCCGCGCGTCCCACGGCGTCGATGACGGTGAGCGTTGAATAGCCGGCGCCGTCGGGCAGCCAGGTCGCGGTGCGGCGGCGGTCGATGCCGACGAGCGGCTTGCCATTGGCCAGCCAGCGGAACGGCGCGCGGCCGCCTTGCAGTTTCAGCACCAGCGGCGAGGCCTCGGCGGAATTGGTGGCGAGATCGACGCGGGCGCCGTTGGGCGGGAAAATGATCGTTGGCGCCGGTTCCGTCGGGCCTGCCTGCACCAGTCCGTCGGCGCCGGCGCCGAAGCGCCCCAATGTCACCGGCAGGTCTTCGCGCCTGGCCTTGAGGACACCGGCCGGCTGGCTGGGCAACGGGACGGCGGTGAGGCCGGAGCGGACGAAGCCCTCGAACAGGATGGGGGCGGCCGAGACATAGCCGGACAGGCCGGGCACCGCACCGGCATCGGCGCGGCCGACCCACACACCCAGCACGTAGCGGCCGTCGAAGCCGACCGACCAGGCGTCGCGGTAGCCGTAGGACGTCCCAGTCTTGTAGGCGATGCCGCGCTGCAAGGCGCCCTCGGGCGGCTTTACGCCCGACAATATGTCGGTGATCTGCCAGTTCGCCTGGGCGTCGAGGATCGTGGCGGTGGTGCGCTCGGCATTGGCCGGCTCGGTGCCGTCATGCAGCGTGTTTGCCTTCCCGCCATTGGCGAGGCCGGTATAGAGCTGGACGAGATCGCGCAGCGTCACGCCGACGCCTCCGAGGCCGATGGCGAGGCCCGGCGCCTCGTTGACCGGCAGCACCGGGCTGACGCCGGCCTGGCGGAAGCGCGCCATCAGCCGTGCCGGGCCGACAGAGTCGAGCACGCGGATTGCCGGCACGTTGAGCGACAGCTGCAGCGCCTGGCGGATCGAGACATCCCCCTGATAGCCCATGTCGAAATTCTTCGGCCGGTAGCCGCCGAAATCGACCGGGCTGTCCTCGATCAGCATTTCCTGGGCCACCAGCCCCTGCTCGAAGGCGAGGCCATAGATGAACGGCTTCAGCGTCGAACCGGGCGAACGCACGATCCTGGTCATGTCGATCCAGCCGGAGCGGCTGGCGTCGAAGAAATCGGCCGAACCGACTTCGCCGAGGATGTCCCCGGTGCGGGCATCGGCCATCACCATGGCGACGGAGAGGCGCGGCCCAAGTTTGATCGCGGCATCGCGCGCCACCTGCTCCAGTCCTTGCTGGACGCTTTTGCGGATCGTCAGCTGCAGCGGCTTGCCGGGGACGGCCTTGGGCAGCATGGCGTAGGCGGCGTGCGGCGCCAGCGCCGGCAATTTGCGGCGCAGGCCCGGGACGTCGTCGAGGGCGGCGCGCGCGGCCTCGCGTTCGCCAAGCAGGCCTGCCGAAACCATGCGGGTCAGCACGCGGTCGCGGGCGGCATGAGCGATGGTGAGATTGCGGTCGGGCCGGCGCTTTTCCGGCAATTGCGGCAAGGCGACGAGCAGTGCTGCTTCCGAGACCGTCAGCCGCTTCGGCTCTTTGCCGAAATAGGCGAGCGAGGCGGCACGCACGCCTTCGAGATTGCCGCCATAGGGCGCCAAGGTCAGGTAGCGCTCGAGGATCTCCTGCTTGGACAGCCGCCGCTCGATCTGGATGGCACGCAGCATCTGCTTGATTTTCGAGCCGAGGCTGCGGCTTTCGCGGGGCTCGATCAGCCGGGCAAGCTGCATCGACAAAGTCGAGCCGCCGGAGACGATATGGCCCCTGGTGACGAACTGGCTGGCGGCGCGCGCCAGCGCCAGCATATCGACGCCATCATGGTCCCAGAAGCGCTTGTCTTCATAGGTGACCAGCATGTCGACGAACTGCTTGTCGACCTGATTGAGATGAGTGTCGAGCCGCCAGTAACCGTCCGGCGTGGCGAAGGCGCGCAACAGCTGGCCGTCACGATCCTGGACTTCGGTGGAGACGGTGAGTTTTTCGGGCAGTGGCGGCGGGAAAGCGCGGTCGAGTTCCCAGAGAAAAGCGGCAGCGATCGCCGCAAAGCCGACGAGGGAGGCGGCGGCGATGCCTGTTCGACGGAGAAATTTTCTGGAGAGCATGGTGGTGCCCTTCATCCGCCTGCCGGCTCCTTCTCTCCGCATAGCGGGGAGAAGGAGATGGTCGCGGACATCGGCGTGTTCATCTTCGTCAAGGCGCCTTACGGCGCCTTGATCTCCATCATGCCGGTGGCGGTGCGGGCCGAATATTGCGGCCGGTACATATCCTCCACCGTGGCTGCCGGATGGGCGTAGGTGCCCGGCGTTACCGCACGCACGACGTAGGCCAGCATGATGTTGCGGTCGCCATCGCCGTCATTGGGATCGAATGCCGCGACGAAACGGTCGTCGCGGAATTCGAGATGGGCTGCGTCCGTTTGCGCCAGCCAGGTGAAGTTCGACAATTGGGCGCTGGAGACAAGGCCCGGATTGTCGATCTCGAAGCCGGCCGGCAACAGGTCGGTGATCAGCAGGCGCGAAGGCCAGCGGTTCTGCTCGTAAACCTTGAGCACGACCACGTAGCGTTCGTTCTGCGTCGCCTCGGTGACGTTGGCTTCGGTGCCATCGAGCTTGTAGTAGGTGCGGTCGATGGTGAAGCCGTCGCCGCCGGCCGGCAAGGGCTCTACCGGCGAGGCGACCGTGGTGACGACCGCCTGCAGCGGCGTGGCGCCGGTGTTGGCGATGGTCAGCGGGCTGTCGGCAATGTCGGTGCCGCTGAGGTGGTTGGAATATCCACCTGCATGCGGCGCGCCGTTGACCGAGAGCGTGATCGAGTCGTTGCCCGACTTCAGCGCGCGGGCCGCCAGAAGCATCCAGGACTCGTCCTGCGTGCTGGTCCAGCGGGCATCGGCGCGTTCCCTTGCCACCAGCCGGATCAGCTCCGGCACGATGGTCGGCGCCGGCTTCGATTCGGCGGCGAGCGCCAGGATCGCGGCGCCATCACGCAGCCGCGAGCCATAGTCGGACCGGTAGTAGTCGTATTCGGTGGTCGACTTGGCCAGCTGCAGCGCCGTCTGGAAGGTTGCTTCCGAACGCTGCGCGTCGCCGTAGAGCGCCAGGCTCGCCGCCAACTGGGCGACGGCCATCGGGCTCGAGAAGGCTTCGAGCTTGGTGTCGGCGTAGTAGCGCAGATCGCCGACCGAGGCCTTCTTGTTGCGGGCCAGAACATAGAGCGCGTAGGCGATTTCGCTGCCGCGATCCTGGACGTCCTGGTCGTAACCGATCGAGTTTTGCAGATTGCTCAGCGCCTGGCTCATCGCCAGGGCCGGCACGTCGTAGTTCTGCTCGCGCGCCCGGGTCAGAAAGTCGGTGACGTACGAGTCGAGCCACAGATCGCCGGAGCCCGGACCCCACAGGCCGAAGCTGCCGGCCGAAGCCTGGTAGCTCAGCACCTTGTAGATGGCGGCCTGGACGCGGTCGTGCAGTTCGGGATCGCTTTGCATGCCGACGCCGGACGCCAGATCGTTGACGTAGAGAAGCGGCATGGCGCGGCTGGTGGTCTGCTCGGCGCAACCATAGGGGTAGCGGTCGAGCGTCATCAGCAGCGACGGCACGTCGAAGGCGGCAGCCTGCGAAACGCCGACGCTGATCGAGGCGCCGTCGAGCAGGCTTGCCGCGAGCAGCTCCTTGTCGACGCGCAGCGAGCCGCCATTGCCCTTGAGGTCGACGACCAGACGGGTGGTGACCGGCAATTGCGCCGGACGCACCGGAACATACAGCGTCTGCTCGACGGCGGTGCCGTCGCCATGGGCGAGCTTGATGGTGATCGAGGCATTGCCCGCCGTCTGTGCAATCAGCGGCACGGTCAGCGTCTGGCGCTTGCCCTTGGCGAGAGTCAGCTTTTCGGGCAAGGGCTTGTCGCCGGTCGAGAGGTCGCCGGTCGTGGCGATCGACAGGGCATAGTCGCCCTCCGGACCGTCGGTGTCGGCGACGTCGAGCCGCATGATCGCTGCATCTCCAGGCGCCAGGAAGCGGGGCAGGCCGGCAGTGATCACCACCGGATCGCGCACGATGACATCGGTCGTGGCATGGCCGACGGCCTCCTTGGTCCAGGCGGCGGCCATGACGCGCACGGTGCCGTTGAACTGCGGGATGTCGAAGTCGATCCTCGCCTTGCCGTCGGCGTCGAGCTGGACCGGGCCGGAGAAGAAGGCGACCAGCTTTTCGGTCGGCGGACTGCCTTGCGGCTGCATCGAGGCGCCGTCGCCGCCGGTCCTGAGCTTGCCGCTGGTGCCGAGCGAGCCGTCGATGAGACGGCCATAGATGTCGCGGACTTCGAGCCCGAGCATGCGCTGGCCGAAATACCAGCCCTCCGGATCCGGCGCCTTGTAGTTGGTGAGGTTCAAAATGCCGACATCGACGGCAGCGACCGTGACATAGGCATTGCTGCCCGGCGCTACGCCGGCGACCGAAACCGGGATCGACAGCTGCTGGCGCGGCATCGTCTTGTCCGGCGGCGTCAGGGTAACCGCGAGCTTTTTCGAGCCCGGGTCGACCGTCAGCCATTTTACGCCGATGGCGCGCGCCGGCATGCGGGTTTCCTGCGCATCGCCGGGCCGGAGCAGGGTTGCGGTGATGTAGGCGCCGGCGCCCCAGTCGTCACCGACCGGGATGTCGACCGTGCTGCCGCCGGCCGGCACGGTTGCCGTGACGGTCTTGAGCAGCTTGTCGGCGCCGATGGTGACCAGCAGTTCGCCGGCAAAATGCGGCGACACCTTCAGCTTGGCCACGTCGCCGACGGCATAGCTGTCCTTGTCGAGAGCGATCTCGAGCCCATCAGGCGTTTCGGTGGAGGTCGAGGAGACATACCAGCCGGCGTCGAACTCATAGCTGGTCGCCGGGCCCTCGGGATCGGCAGTCTCGATCTCGAGCCGGTACTGGCCCCAGTCGACCGGCATCGTCACGGTCGCCTCGGCATCGGCGCTGAGATCGACCTGGCCGTTGGCGATCGACTTGGTGAAGGTGACCGGTTCGTAGTTCCACGAGTTGTTGTTGCGGTACCACTGGTAATTGCGTTCGACCTTGACCAGCGACCACTGCGCGCCCTTCAGCGTCTCGCGCTTGCCGTCGGGGTCGACCGCGATGAGGCTGAACTTGGCGGTGCCGCCCTGCGGCACCTCATTGTCGGCGAAATCCGGACGAATGCCGATCATGTGGCCTTGCGGGCGGATGCCGATGTTGAGCGAGCGTTCGATGGCGCGGCCGCCGGTTTCACGCATGCGAACCGTGACCTTGGCGTCGACCAGCTTGGTGGTCGCGGGCAACTGGTCGACCGTGACCGGGAAGGTCGCCTTGCCGTCGTCGCCGACCACCGGCAGACCGGTGAACGGGGTGACCGAAGGCTCGGCCGACTGCTCGTCGGCAAGGCCGAACGAATAGCCGGCGAAACGGTCCCAGTCGCGCGCCGTCGACAGCGTCAGCTCGCCTTCGAGCGCGAGGCCGGCGGCCGGCGCGCCATAGAGGAAGCGGCCGTCAATGTCGATGTTGGCGGTTTCGCCCTGGGCGATCTCCTGCTTGTCGGACTTCATGTCGAACTCGATGCGATCCGGCACGAAGTCTTCGACCAGGAACATCTGGCTGGAAACGGCCGCCTGCTTGGGATCGGTATAGATCGACACCGTCCAGGTGCCGCGCATGGCGTTGGCTTCCAGCGGCAGGTCGACGGCATAGCCGCCGGCCGAGACGCCATCGGCAACGATGCGGCGGTTCTCGACGCCGTCGGGACGGGTGAAGATGAAGGTCAGCGGCAGGTTTTCCACCGCTTTGGAGGCGCCGTCGCGGGCAAGGGCTGCGACATGCACATCCTCGCCGGCGCGGTAGATGCCGCGTTCGGTCCAGGCATAGACATCGAGCGCGCCCGGTGCGGCGCGTCCGGCGACGCCGCGATCGGACAAATCGAAGCCGGCGCGGCCCATGTCGAGGAAGACGAAATCGTTGTCGCCCTGCTTGGCCATCAGAACGGCCGGCACCATGCCGCCGTCGCCGCGCGTCAGGCCGGGGTTGAAGACAGCATGGCCTTCGGCGTCCGACGTGGCTGTGCCGAGGATTTCATTGTTCCTGGCCAGCAGCGTCAGTTCGGCGCCGGCGATCGGCTTGGCGGTTCCGAGCGAGCGGGCAAAGACATTGAGGCCATCCTGGCCGGTATAGGTCGACAGGCCGATGTCGGAGACGACGAACCACTGCGTGGCAAGCGAATTGTAATTGTCCTCGTCATTCTCGTTTACCGCTTGCGCGGTCAGCACGTAGACGCCGGGCTTGCGCTGCGGCAAGGCTTCGTCGACCGGGAACGACGTCGTGACGTCCTTGTTGAGGTCGTTGGCGATATCGAGCTGGCCCTGCCAGACCGGCTCACCCATCTGGTCGGAAATGCTGGAGATATCATAGCCGTCGAGCTGCTTCAGGAACTGATAGCCGGACAGAAGCTGCGCCAGCGAACGATCGCCGATGCGGTAGAGCTTCATCTGTGCGGCATTCATGTTGACGGTGACGACCGGGATGCCGCGGCGGGCGCCGGCGGGCAGCACGAAGCTGTCGCCGGTGAAACGGGCGGACGGCGCGCGGTCCTGCACATAGATCGACAGCACGACCGGAGCGGCGGTGACCTCGCCAATTGCGGCCGGCAGGCCGGCGCGGAAGGTCACTTCGTAATGCTGGCCGTGTTCCAGGCCTTCGACGCAGATCTGCTTGTCCTTGGCCTCGACGCCCTTGGGCGGCTGGTTGTCGACGGTGACGAACTGGGCGTAGTCGACGCCGGTCTTCACCAGATCCTCGGAAAACTGCGCGCAAATGCGCGGCGCGCTGGTGTCGGCGTCGATCGAGTGATCGATGACGCGGAAGCCCTTGCGGGCCTTGAGATCCTCATATTCGGCCTTGACCGCCGGCGAACTGACCAGCGCGAGGCTGGCTTCATAGGCCTGCAGGGCTGGACGGTAGAGATCGCGGCGGTCGAGGCCGTTGCCGAGCAGCGCCAGCACTTCGGCGCGGGTCTTGGTGGTGCGCAGCAACTTGTAGGCGTTGATGGCGGCGGAGGTGCCTTTGACCGGCAGATTGTAGGATTCGGAGGTGCCGCTGGCCGGCTGTATGGCAAGCGTTTCACGCGCCAGACCGAGCCAAAGCTGGCCGTCGTCAGGCAGGACCGAGACCGCGGCCTCGTATTTGTTCATGGCCTGGCCATGGTCGCCGGTCAGTGCAGCCTGTTCGGCGGCGGCGCGGAGTGATTCCAGCCCGTCGGTCGGCTTGTCATAGGCCGGATCGGTCAGCTTGTTGCGGTATTGCTGGGCCTGGTCGGCCATCCAGTTGGGGAAGAAGGCGAGTTCCGGCGGGGCGCCGATATCGGGGTCGCCATCGACATTGACGACCTTGCCCGCGACCGCGCCGCTGAAGGGTTTCAACTGGTTATAGTCGGATTTTAGGAAGCACCATTTGGCCTTGTTGTTGTAAGTAAAGGCGCGGCAGGCGGGGTCGCCGAGGCATGTCGTCTTGCACTGATCGAGGCTGACATTCTGGTCCGATCTGAGATCGAAGCCGAAATAGTCGGAATTATTTGAGGTCACCACCCGGCGGGCTTCGGCCGCTTGCGCTACAGACCCCCAGCCGAAAATGAGAAGAATCAAGATCGACAGACCACGAGCCGCCGCGCGCATCGCCATAACACCCTCCAGACACTGCTACGTCCGCGGCATGTTCAAGCTTCAGTCAAGCTTGTCAACACGAGGACGGGCAGGTTTCCGCCCGCCAACGGTTCCCAAACCGGCCAATGACCGGTATGCCGATAGTTCATCCACGGGAAAGGGATCACGCTTTCTTGCGAAAACGCAGAAGGTGTGAATTCCAAGCCCTGCCTATTTCAGACAATTGGATTGTGGCCCCTTTACGAGCGCTTCAAAACTTCATTCCAATTTTAGTTTTGTAACCTAGGTTGTCCTGATGCCGGCGTATGAAGCGCAGATGTCGAAGGTAAGTGCGCCACGGCGCACGCTTTCGCGCGCGCTGATTGTGGCGTTGGCGTGCTCGAGCGTGCTCGTTGCCGAATCGGGGTCGGCGGCCGCCTTCGAGCTCTTCGGCATCAAATTGTGGGGCTCTTCGAATGACGAAGACGCCGATATCGTCGACCCGCTGCGCTATGCGGTGACCATCGAAGTGCCCGATGCCGACAATGACCTGGTCAAGAAGCTCGAAAACGCCTCGTCGCTGAAATCCGACGAGGATCGCCCGGTTTCCGGCTCGCTCGGCCTTTTGGCAAAGGCGCGTAGCGACCGCGAACAGCTGGTCGCCGCGCTTTATGCCGACGCCCGCTATGAAGGCGTCGTCACCATCACTATCCAGGGCAAGGCGCTGGACGATTTGCCGCCTGATGCCGAATTTACAGGTCCGCAGCCGGTGCCGGTGGTGATCAGCATTTCGAGCGGGCCCAAATTCATACTTGGCAATATCAGGCTGGAGGGCGATGCCGCCGGGCTGGCGAGCGCCGATTTCGGCCTGATAGCCGGCGGCGATGCCGGCTCGGGCGCCGTGCTCAAGGCCGAGGCGCTGATCGTGCGGGCGCTGAAGCAGGAGGGCCGGCCGCTGGCCCGGATCACCGACAGGCAGGTCGTGGCCGAGCACACCACCTCAACGCTCGACGTGACGCTGACGGTGGCCGCCGGGCCGGTTGCCGGTTATGGCGACACCACCGTCGATGGCACCGAGAAGGTCGATCGCGAGTTCACCGAATATATGACCGGGTTGAAACGCGGCCGGCAATATTCGCCCGACGAGATCGACGATGCCCGCGACCGGCTGCTGAGGCTCGAAGTGTTCAACAGCGTGACGCTGAAGGAAGCCGACAGTCTCGACGCCGACGGCAACATTCCGATCGGCGTTCAGGTCAGCGAGCGCAAACCACGCTATTTCGGCGTCGGCGGCACTTTCTCCAACACCGAAGGGCTAGGCCTGGAAGGCTATTGGGGCCACCGAAATCTGTTCGGCCGGGCCGAAAAGCTGCGCATCGAGGGCAAGATCAGCGGCATCGGCAGCAACGATCTCAGCGAGCTCAACTACAATGCCGGCATCATGTTCGAGAAGCCGGGCGTGGTCGGGCCGGCCTCGAAATTCATCGCCAGCGTCAAGACCGTGCTCGAACATCCAGACGCCTACGACCATTTCTCGGTCAAGGGCAGCACCGGCCTGTCCTATGAGATCGACAAGAAGCAGACGGTGTCGGCTGAAATCGCGCTCGACTACTCCAGGATCACCGACGCTTTCGGCAAGCACAAATACCTGATCGCCAGCATTCCGCTGCAATATGTCTACGACAACAGGGACAACCGGCTCAATCCGACCAGCGGCTTCAGGGTTCTGGCCTATGCCGAACCAAGCTACGACATTCTGAGCGGCGCCGCCTTCCTCAAGCTCAGGGGCGAGGGGTCGGCCTATCAATCGCTCGACACGGCCTCGAAATTCGTGCTTGCCGAACGCGTCGCGCTGGGTTCGATCGTCGGCACCGGCCTTCAGAACGTTCCAGCCGACAGGCGCTTCTATTCCGGCGGTGGCGGCTCGGTGCGGGGTTATGCCTATCAGGGCATCGGACCGAAGGACATCGACAATCAGCCGATCGGCGGGCTTTCCTTCTTCGAGACATCGGTCGAAATGCGCATGGCGCTGACCGACACGATCGGCATCGTGCCGTTCGTCGACGCCGGCACTGTCTCGACCACAGCGACGCCGGACTTTTCCGACGTGAAGGTCGGCGCGGGCGTTGGCCTGCGCTACATCACGCCGTTCGGGCCGCTGCGCATCGACGCCGCCGTGCCGCTCAACCGCGACCGTGGCGACCCGCGTTTCGGCATCTATGCCGGCATCGGACAGGCGTTCTGACGATGAAGTTTTTGAAACGCATCCTTCGCCTGTTTTTCTACACGCTGCTGATCGTGGCGGCGGCGGGCATCGGCGCGCTGGTCGTGCTGACCAAGACCGAGCGCGGCCGCGAAAATCTCGCCGGCATCATCTCTGACATGGCCTCGTCAAGGGACAGCAAAGTCACGGTCAGCGGCATTAACGGTATCTGGTCCGGCGCGCTGACGGTCGACCATGTCGTGCTGGAAGACCGCGAGGGCGCCTGGCTGGTGGCCCGCAAGGTGGCCGTCGACTGGTCGCCGCTGGCTCTGTTGTCAAAGAATTTCAGCGCCGACCGCATAGCGGCCGAACGGATAGAACTGGCACGGCTGCCTGTGGCGAGCACCGAGCCGAGCCAGAGCGGGTCGACCGGCCTGCCGGTTTCGCTTGATATCAGAGCGATCGATTTGCCGGAGATCGCGCTCGGCCAGCAACTTGCCGGCAGCGGCATTGCCGAACTTGCGGCCAAGGGATCGGCCAAGGTCGATGCGTCGCCGCTGGCGATCCAGACGGTGCTCAACGTTACCCGCCATGACGGCAAGCAAGGCAATGTCGACGCCAACATCCACTTCGCGCCGGATGAAAACAAGCTCGACCTCGATCTCAAGGCTTCCGAGCCGGCCGGCGGCATCATCGCCAACCTGCTCAAGCTACCCGGTGCGCCGCCAGTCAACATCGTCGTCTCGGGCACCGGGCCGCTGGCCAACTGGAGCGGCATCGGCACCTTTATGGTCGACGGTCAGATCGTTACCCAGCTCACCGGCCGGCACCAGCTGACCGACAAGGGCAACCGGATCGAGGCCAAGGGCGACGGTTCGTTCGAAGGGTTCCTGCCGCAACAGTTCAAGTCGCTGTTTGCCGGCAAGACCAGTTTCGACCTCGCCGGCACCGCGACCGCAGCCGGCGGCGTCGACATCGAGCGCGCTGCAATCGAGAGCGACGCAGTTCATGGTACCGCTGCCGGCATGGTCGACCCCAACGGCGCCAGCGACCTTTCGGTCGAACTCGTGGCCAAAGCCAAGCCGGTCACGGTCAATGTCGGTACCCAGGCGCAGCCGATCATGGTGGCCATCAACAATGTGACCGCGCGCGCCTTCGGTGACGGCAAGGCGCCGATGATTGACGCCAGCGCTTCACTGGTCTCGGTGGTGGCGGGCGGCTCTCAGGTGAACAATCTGGATGCGAAGATCCATTCCGACGGTTTCGACATCGAGAGCCGCAGCGGCCCGGTCAGTGTAAGTCTGGCGGCCGCCGGGCTGAAGACCGACGTGGCGACGCTGGCGCCGCTGATCACCGGCAAGCTGACGGCCTCTCTTGCCGGTTCGATCAGCAGGGACGAGATTTCGCTCGACGAAGGCACGCTGCGCAGCGATGCTCTCAATGCCGGGCTGACGGCTAAGGTGACGCTGGCCGATCTCGCCATGACGCTGAAGATGAATGCGGATGCTGTGTCGACGGCGCTGCCGCCGCAGATCAGTTCGCTGCTTGGCGAACGGGTCAAATTCTCGGCGACCGCGACGCGCGATCCGCAGGGCTCTTTCGCCGCCAACTCGATCGAACTCACTTCCGGTTCGCTGAGCGCCAGCGGCACCGCCAGCGCGCAAGGCAGCGATATCCAGGCCGACATCAAGGGCAAGCTCGGCGACGTCTCGGTGCTGTCTTCGCTGGTCGGCGTGCCGATCGCCGGCGGGGTCGATTTCGCGCTGACGGCAAGCGGCGCGCGCAACGCACCGGATTTCTCGGTTTCGGCCGACAGTGCCAGCCTGACGGCCTCCGGCCGCACCGTCAAGGACATCAAGCTGACCGCATCGGGCAAGGCCGACATTGTGAGCCCGGCCGCAGATGTCTCGCTGACCGGCGCGGTCGACGAACAGCCGCTCGCCATCAAGGCGGCGCTGGTGACGAGCGATGGCAAGCGCTCCATCAAGGGGCTCAGCGTAGCGCTG
This sequence comes from Mesorhizobium sp. M1078, assembly GCF_040318615.1. Lineage (NCBI taxonomy): Bacteria > Pseudomonadati > Pseudomonadota > Alphaproteobacteria > Hyphomicrobiales > Phyllobacteriaceae > Mesorhizobium > Mesorhizobium sp. M1078. Next base: position 131,426 of record NZ_JAMYMP010000016.1, on the reverse strand, counting down.
GGCGACAACAAGGTGTCGGGCGACCTCACGCTCGATGAAAAATTCCTGCCGCTGGGGACGCTGACGATCTCCGCCCCCGATATCGCGCCGCTGGCGTCGCTGGCCGGGCAGACGGCGGCCGGCGATATCGGCGGCACCGTGGTGTTCGCCAAAGACGGCGAGGCTCCCACTGTCACCATCAATGCAGCCAGCGTGTCGATCGCGCGCGGTGATGTGGCAGCCAAGGCAGTCACCGTCAGCGCACTGATCGCCAACTATCTCAACAGCCCTGCGATCTCCGGCACGATCAAGGCCGAGAGCGTGACCTCGGGAACGACCGTCGTCAGTGGCATCGGCGTCGACCTCAAGCGTGACGGCGACTGGACGAATTTCACCGGCGGCGCAACCATATCAGGCATTCCGGCGACAGCTGCCGGGCGGGCGAAGATTGCCGGGGGCGCGACCAGCGTCGAGATCGCGTCCGGCGAGGCGACGGTGCGCGGCATCAAGGTGGCGATCGCCGAGCCGTCGAGCCTGACCATTGCCGATGGCATAACCAACATTCAAAGGCTGGTAGTCGATCTCGGCGGCGGCTCGGTGACGCTGTCGGGCACGGCGGGCCAGACGCTCGATCTGGCGGCGACCTTCTCGGCGCTGCCGGCTGCGCTTGCCAATGGCTTTTCGCCCGGCCTCGATGCCGCGGGCACGCTCGACGGCACGGCGCAAATCACCGGGCCGTCAGCAAATCCCGACATTCGCTTTAATGCAAAACTGGCCGGCGCCGAGACCAGCCAGACCCGTCAGGCCGGGCTCGGACCGCTCGATGTCGATGCGGCCGGCAGCTATTCGACGGCCGGCGGCGTCGTGCTGGATCAGGCGACGCTGTCGGGCCAAAAAATCTCCGGCAAGGCCGCCGGCACCGTCAACCCGAACGGCGCCAGCGATTTCGCGCTCGATCTGACATCGTCCGGTCCGAGCCTGCCGTTGACGCTGGGCAGCGCGGAAAGCCCGATCAAGCTCGAATTGCAGGCGCTGTCGGTGAAGGCGGCCGGGCAGGCTGCGCAAGCCAAGCTCGACATCTCGGCGGTACTGCCTTCGGTGGCGACGGATGACGCCAAGGTCGAGGGCATTGCGCTTGCGCTGCATTCCGATGCATTTGATATGAAAAGCCGAACCGGTCCGATCTCGGGCACGGTGACGGCGGACAAGATCGGTCTAGACAATCCGACCATCGCGCCGCTGATCGTCGGCAAAATCACCGCCAAGGTCGCGGGCAGCCTGGCGGCCGATGCGATTACCATCGACAGCGGCTCGGTGCAGGGCGATGCGCTGGGCAGTGCCTTCAATGGCCGTGTCGGCATTGCCGATGGAGCAATCGACCTCAACCTCAACGCCGACGTGCTGTCGGCGGCATTGCCGGCTGCGGCGCGCAGCGTGCTGGCAGAGCGCACGCAGCTCAGCGCCACGCTGAAGCGGGATGCCAATGGCAATGTCAGCGCCAATCCGGTCACGCTGGCGTCGGGCGCACTGACCGCGGACGGTCAGGCCAGCCTCGCCGACAACAAGCTTAGCGCAGATATCAAGGGTGCACTGGCCGACATCTCGCTGTTGTCGAAAGATGCCAAAGGCGCGATCAGCTTTGCACTCAACGCGCAGGGGCCCAGCCTGGCGCCGGACCTGTCGCTGACGGTCAACAGCGACCGCCTGCTGGTGGCGGAACGCGAAATCACCGGACTTAAGCTGATTGCGACCGGCAAGGCCGATGCCGCGAACCCGGCAGCCAATGTGCAACTGACCGGCAATGTCGCGGGGCAGGCACTGCAAGGCAGCGCGGTGCTGGCGACTGCCGACGGCAAGAGCGCCATCAACGGCCTGCTGCTGTCACTCGGCAAGAACAGGATTTCCGGCGACCTTGCGCTCGACGAGGCTTTCGTGCCGGTCGGCACCATCGCGCTCGACCTGCCCGATATCGGACCGCTGGCGGCGCTGGCGCTGGAAAAGGCCGAAGGCGATGTGCGCGGCACTATTGCATTCTCCAAGACCGCGGATGGCCCGAACGTCGCCGTCAAGGCTGCGACCGCTTCGATTACGCGCGGCGACCTGCAGGCGAAGACGGTGTCGATCGATGCGCTGGTCGCCAACTATCTCGCCGCGCCGGTCATCTCGGGCAAAATTCGCGCCGACAGCGTCATTTCCGGCGGCACCGCCATCAGCGGCATCGATGTCGATTTGAAGCACGACGGCGACTGGACCGGGTTTTCCGGCGGCGCCACCGTCAAGGGCATTCCGGCGAAGGCTGCGGGCAGGGTAAAGGTGGCTGGCGGCACCACCACCATCGAACTCGCTTCCGGCCAGGCCACGGTGCAGGGCATCAAGGCGGCCATCGCCCAGGCCTCGACCGTCAGCATCGCCAACGGCACCACGACGCTGGACAAGCTGGTGCTCAATCTCGGTGGCGGCACGGCGACGGTGACCGGCAAGGTCGGGCAGGCACTCGACATCAGTGCCGCACTGTCGAAGGTGCCGGCCTCACTCGCCAACAGTTTTTCGCCGGGCCTCCAGGCCGCCGGTTCGATTTCGGGAACAGTCAAGGTAACCGGCGCGCCGGGCAATCCGACTGTCGCCTTCGATATCGATGCTGGTGGGGTGCAGACCTCGCAGACGCGCAGCGCCGGTCTTGGCGGCATGAATATCTCTTCGTCGGGAACATTCGCCGGCAAGAAGCTCACCTTCAACGCCGACATCAGCGACGGCGCCGGGCTTGGCCTCAAGGGCGGCGGTACGGTGACGACGGCCGGCACACCAGCGCTGGTGCTCGACTTCAACGGCAAGGTGCCATTTTCCTTCCTGGCCGCCAAGCTTGCGGCGCAAGGCCTGTCGCTCAGCGGCACCGCCAACGTCAATATCCAGGTGCGCGGCCCGGCGGCGTCGCCGGTGATCGGCGGCACGGTCAGCACGTCGGGCGCCCGCCTGGTCGACGCGCGCTCCGGCCTTGCCGTCAATGACATTGCCGCCGACATTTCGATCGGCAACGGCGTTGCCCGGGTCAACCGGCTAACCGGCACGCTGTCGACACGCGGCAGCCTGTCGGCCTCCGGCACACTCGGCATCAATCCGGCGCAAGGTTTCCCAGCCGATTTGTCTATCAAGCTGGTTGACGGCCGCTATACCGACGGCAGGGTGGTGACAGCCAATCTCGGCGGCGACCTGACCATCAAGGGGCCGCTCACCTCGGCGCCGGTGATTTCGGGCACCGTCAACCTGGCCAAGACCGTCATCACCGTTCCCGATAAGCTGCCGGGCTCGCTGGCAGCGCTCGGTGTCAAGCACAAGAACGCCCCCGCCAGCGTGCGGGCGCAGGACAAGGCCTTGCGACCGGCGGCGGCCAGCGGTGGTGGCGGCAGTGGGCTTGTCCTCGACGTCACGGTCAATGCGCCGAACCAGATCTTCATCCAGGGCAGGGGTGTCGATGCCGAGTTCGGCGGTTCGCTGAGGCTGACCGGCCCGGCGGCTTCGCCGCAGGCGGTCGGCACCTTCACCTTGCAGCGTGGGCGGCTGTCGATCCTCGGCAAGCGGCTGACCTTTACCGAAGGCACGGTCGGCTTTTCGGGGTCGCTGGTGCCCTACCTCAACTTGACCGCGACATCGACCACGACCAGCGCCACCGTCACCATCGTCGTCTCGGGCGAAGCGACCAATCCGAAATTCGACTTCTCATCGGTGCCGGCGCTGCCCGAGGACGAGGTGCTGGCGCAGCTGATTTTCGGCCGCTCTATGTCGAACCTGTCGCCGCTGCAGATCGCGCAACTGGCCGAGGCCGCCGGCCAACTGGCCGGCGTCGGCGGCTCGACCTCGCTGCTCGAAAACCTGCGCAGTGCAATCGGCGTCGACGACCTGGATGTGACCACCGATGACCAGGGCGGGACGGCTGTGTCGGCGGGCAAGTATCTCAATGACCGCACCTATGTGACGATCCAGAAAGGCGACAGGCCAGGATCGGGCAAGGCGACGATCGACCTCAATGTCGGGCGCGGCGTCAAGCTGCGTGGCGAGGCCAACGATGGCGGCGAGGCCAAGGGCGGCATATTCTACGAAAAGGAATATTGAGTTCCTGGCCCTTACCGCCGCCGGAACTGGCGCTGTCTCAACCCGCCCAAATGTATCAGTTACTCGCCTAAGCAGATTCCGGCGGAATCTGGGCGCGCTAGCACTTTTGCGCCAAGTCTGTCGTTATCACGCGAACCGCTCCCTTTTCAAAGTTGCACATTCCCTAACAGGTTCCGTAGCCATGCCGTCTTTGACATCACGGCAGGGATGCGGAATGTTAAAAGGCGGAAAGCCAACAATGGGAGTTAAGGTATGACAAATTACAAGAGTAATGGCGATCGCGTTCCCGATCACATCCTGGCCATGGCCGAAGAAGCCAAGGCAGGCAAAGTCGATCGCCGCGAGTTCCTCGCCATGGCCAGCGTGTTCGGCGCGTCGACTGCGATGGCCTACGGCATGCTCGGCGTAGCCGTGCCGACCCAAGCCAGGGCCGAAGAGGTGCAGGGCAAGAAGGGCGGCATCCTGAAAGTCGCGCAATGGGTCAAGGATCCCAAGGATCCACGCAAGGCCGATTGGTCGGAAATCGCCAATGCCGAGCGCCAGGCGCTTGAGCCGCTGGTCAAGTACACCAGCGAATACACGTTTCGCCCGTACCTTCTGGAGAGCTGGGAGGTCAACGACGACGCCACCGAGTACACGCTGCATGTCCGCAAGGGTGTGACCTGGTCGAATGGCGATGCCTTCACCGCCGATGACGTCATCTTCAATCTCAAGCGCTGGGCCGACAAGAAGGCCGAGGGCAATTCGATGCCTGGCCGTCTCGGCACGCTGGTCAAGGACGACAAACTCGACGAAAGTGCCGTGACCAAGGTTGACGACCACACCGTCAAGCTGAAGCTCGGCAAGGCCGACATCGCGCTCATTCCGAACATGTGCGACTATCCCGGCCTCATCGTGCACAAGAGCTTCGACGAGAAGGGCGGCGACTTCAAAGCCTGCCCGATCGGTACCGGCCCGTTCGAGCTCGTCTCCTACGATGTCGGCCAGAAGGTGGTCTACAAGCGCCGCGAGGACAACAAGTGGTGGGACGGCGAGGTGTTCCTCGACGGCATCGAATTCGTCGACTACGGCACCGATCCGGCAGCCATGGTCAGTGCCTTCGAGGCCGGCGAAGTCCATACGAATTTCGAGACCTCGGCCGACTATGTGTCGATCCTCGACGGACTGGACCTGGTCAAGTCCGAAATCGTCACCGCGTCGACCATCGTGTGCCGCACCAACATCAACAACAAGCCTTACGGCGATCAGAAAGTGCGCAACGCGCTGCAGTTGGCGGTCGACAACAATGTCGTTCTGCAGCTTGGCTACGGAAATGCCGGCACGGTGGCTGAAAACCACCATGTCTGCCAAATCCACCCGGAATATTACGAGCTGCCCAAAGTCGCTCGCGATCCGGCCAAGGCCAAGGCGCTGATGGCGGAAGCCGGCCAGGCCGACTTCGAGCATGAGCTGATCACGGTCGACGAAGACTGGCACAAGAATACCGGCGACGCCATCGCCGCGCAGATGCGCGACGCCGGCCTCAAGGTAAAGCGCACGGTGCTGCCGGGCTCGACGTTCTGGAACGACTGGACCAAGTACCCGCTGTCGATGACCAACTGGAACATGCGCCCGCTCGGCGTTCAGGTTCTGGCGATCGGCTACCGCACCGGCGAGGCGTGGAACGAGTCGGCCTATTCCAACCCCGAATGGGATGCCAAGCTCAATGCAGCATTGGCCGTTGCCGATGCGGCCAAGCGCAAGGAGATGATGAAGGACATCGAGCAGATCCTGCAGGATTCCGGCATCATGATCCAGCCATACTGGCGCAAGCTCTACAGCCACTCGGTCAAGGCGGTGCAGAATTACAAGATGCATCCGACCTTCGAGCGCGACTACGGCAAGGTCTGGCTCGACCAGGCGTGATCGGAACGTCAGGGAAGGGGCGCTTCGCTCCTTCCCGTCACGCCTCGCTTGGTCCAGAACCGGAAGCCGCCGCAGCAAAAAGTTGCGGACTCTCCTGAAAGACCGTTCAATAAAACTGGGTTGATTGCATCCGAGTGCCGATTTGACGGCCAACTCTGCCGGCAACGGCAAAGCTGGTTTTTCGAACTGGCTCCAACCCCAACCAGACCGGCAGGGGACCGCCATGCTTTCTTTCGTAATCCGGCGTCTCGGCACCATGGCATTGACGATGCTGTGCCTGACGATGATCGTCTTCTTCCTGATCAACCTCGAGCCGAATTTGAAGAAGCTGGCGATCAGCCAGACCGAAATGCACACATCGGCCGAACAGCTCGAAAGCTGGCTGGTCAACCATGGCTACCGGCAGAACTTCTTCGTGCGCTACGGGCAATGGCTGGGCGTCGTCCCGAAGCAACCGGTGACCGATCCGGCGACCGGCAAGCCGACGCAGCGTTTCTCCTTCTGCAACGATCCGCTGGAGCCGAAATTCTCCGGCATCCTGGAAGGTGATTTCGGCTGCTCGACGAAGTTCAAAACCTCCGTTGCGTCAAAGCTCTTCCCCGCACTCGCCGCCACCGGCATTCTGATGCTCTGCGTGCTGTTGGTGATGGTACCGATTTCGCTGCTGATCGGCATCCTGGCCGGCATGCGCGAGGGCTCGCGAACGGACCGAACGCTGTCCGTCGCCTCGATCGCGTCGACGGCGACGCCCGAATATGTGTCCGGCGTCATCTTCACCGTCATCTTCGCCTCCTGGCTCGGCTGGCTGAACGGTTCGGCCGCCTCGGCAAGCCAGGGCATCACCTTCTACAATTTCACCCTGCCGGTGATGACGCTGGCGATCTACGGCATCGGCTACATCGCCCGCATGACGCGCGCCTCGATGGTCGAGGTGATGACGCAGCAATATATCCGCACCGCCCGGCTGAAGGGGCTTTCCTTCGGCAGCGTCGTCGTCAAGCACGCGCTGCGTAATGCGCTGATCGCGCCGTTCACCGTCATCATGCTGCAATTTCCCTGGCTGCTTACCGGCGTCGTCATCGTCGAGGTGATGTTCCGCTACCAGGGCTTTGGCTACACGCTGGTCGAAGCCGCCGGCAACAACGACATCGATCTGCTGCTTGGCTGTTCACTGGTCTCGGTGTTCATCGTGCTGATCACGCAGCTCATCTCGGATGTCGGCTACGCGTTCCTCAATCCGCGTATCAGAGTTCAATAGGGGGCTGGGGCAGATGCAGGTCGAATATATCGGTGCCTTCAATGTCGTGCTCGGCGTGATTGGGCGTTTCTGGCCGGTCTGGTTAGGGCTTGCCCTGGTGATGGGAGCGAGCTTCGCCTACAAGAAAAGGCTCGGCCTCTACGGCCAGCTGTTCGATAGCGGCGTCGGCATAGTGGGTGTCGGCATCTGCCTGTTCTGGCTGTTCACGGCAATCTTCGCGTCGACCGTCGCGCCCTTCGATCCGCTCGCCCAGGTCCCGATCATGAAGGATGCGCTGCCGGGCGCGCTCGAGCCGGTATCGAAACTCATCTACTATTTCGGCGGCGACAAGCTCGCCCGCGATGTCTTTTCGCGCATGGTCTATGGCAGCCAGATCGTGCTGATCATCGCACCGGCTGCGACCGGTTTCGCGCTGATGGTCGGCATTACGCTCGGTCTGCCCGCCGGCTACTATGGCGGCCGGATCGACACTGTGCTGTCCTTCCTGGCCAATCTGGTGCTGGCCTTCCCGGTGATCCTGCTGTTTTACCTGCTGGTGACGCCGGGCATCATGGATACGCCGATCCCCTACGCCATGGCCGGGCTGTTCTTCCTGTTCCCGATCATCTTCTTTTCGGTGCTGTTCTGGACGCGCTACAAGAACCGGCCGGACCGCCTCTATATATTGCTCGGGCTGACGCTGATCATCGGCGGCTGGGTCTATGCCGGCCTGGTGTTCGACGCCGATCCGTTCAAGATCATCCACATCGATCCCAACCAGCTCAACATCTTCGTGGCGGTGGTGTTCGCCTCCAGCCCCGGCGTATTCCGCATCGTGCGCGGCCTGGTGATGGACATCAAGACGCGCGACTATGTGGCGGCGGCGCAGACGCGCGGTGAATCGCCCTGGTACATCATGCTGTGGGAGATCCTGCCCAATGCGCGCGGGCCGCTGATCGTCGATGCCTGCCTGCGCATCGGCTACACCACGATCCTGCTCGGCACGCTCGGCTATTTCGGGCTGGGCCTGGCGCCGGAGAGCCCGGACTGGGGCACCGCAATCAAGGACGCCAGCCGCCTGCTGCGCTCCTTCATCCATCCGGCGCTGCCGCCGACAATCGCGCTGATGTCGTTCGTGCTGGGCTTGAACCTGCTTGCCGACTCGCTGCGCGAACAATCGATGAAAGACTGATCTGCGGGTTTCGGCGCCGCGAGCATGAAAATAGGATTGGAGCGACCCATGAATGAGGCAGTTCGAAATCCCGGCAACCCGACCCTTGGGCCAAGCGCTGCGCCGATCATCGAGATCGAGAACCTGTCGATCTCCTTCTTCACCCGCAAGGGTGAGATCCCTGCCGTCATGGACTTTTCCTGCACGGTGATGCCGGGCGAAGCCATGGGCATCGTCGGCGAGTCCGGCTGCGGCAAGTCGACCGTGTCGCTCGGCATCATGCGCGACCTCTCCAACATCGGAAAGATCGTCGGCGGCAAGATCAAGTTCCAGGGCAAGGACATGGGCGAGCTGTCCGACGAGGAGTTGCGCTCCATCCGCGGCAACAAGATCGCCATGATCTACCAGGAGCCGATGGCGAGCCTCAATCCGGCGATGAAGGTCGGCCAGCAATTGATGGAAGTGCCGCTGATCCACGACAAGGTGTCGAAGGAAGAAGCTTACAAAAGGGCGCTCGAAATGGTGCGCTCGGTGAGATTGCCCGATCCCGAACGCATGATGCGTTCCTATCCGCACCAGCTGTCCGGCGGCCAGCAGCAGCGCATCGTCATTGCCATGGCGCTGCTGTCGAAGCCGGCGCTGCTTCTGCTCGACGAACCGACGACGGCGCTCGACGTGACGGTGGAGGCCGGCATCGTCGAACTGGTCAAGGGGCTGGGCGAGAAGTTCGGCACGTCGATGATCTTCGTGTCGCACAATCTGGGCCTCATCCTCGAGACCTGCGACCGCATCACGGTGATGTATTCGGGCGAAGCGGTCGAGACCGGCAAGATCAAGGACGTCTTCGACCGGATGCGCCATCCCTATACGCAAGGGCTGTTCCGTTCGATCCCGCTGCCGGGGGCCGACAAGAATTCGCGGCCGCTGATCTCTATCCCCGGCCAGTTGCCGCTGCCGCATGAGCGGCCCAAGGGCTGCAATTTCGGGCCGCGCTGCCACCATTTCGTCGAGGGCGTCTGCAATGCCGCCGAAATCCCGATGATCGAGGTCGCCGGTCACGAAGGGCATTTCTCGCGCTGCGTGCGCTTCAACGAGATCGACTGGGAAGCGCTGCCGCCCGGCGCCAAGAAGGTCAATGAGAAGGTCGTGCCCGGCGCCCCGGTGCTCAAGATCGAGGATTTGAGAAAATACTACAAGGTCGGCGGCAGCGAAGTGTTCGGCTCCAGCGAAGGCCGCGTGGTCAAGGCCAATGAGACGATCTCGTTTATGGCCCGCGAATCCGAGACCGTCGCCATCGTCGGCGAGTCCGGCTGCGGAAAGTCGACACTGGCCAAGGTCCTGCTGGGGCTGGAGACGGCAAGTGCCGGCACAGTGACGCTGGGCAACAAGGAGATCCAGTCGACCGGCATCGAGAAGCGCAGCGTCGAAACGGTGTCGTCGATCCAGATGGTGTTCCAGAACCCGTTCGATACACTCAATCCCAGCCACTCCGTCGGTTCGCAGATCATCCGCACGCTGGAAAAATTCAAAGTCGGCAACAATGTCGCCGAGCGGCGCAAGCGCATGCTGGAGCTGCTCGACCTGGTGAAGCTGCCGCGGGCCTTCGAGACGCGCAAGCCGCGTCAGCTCTCAGGCGGCCAGAAGCAGCGCATCGGCGTGGCGCGTGCCTTTGCCGGCGATGCCAAGGTGGTGGTGGCCGACGAGCCGGTGTCGGCACTCGACGTCTCGGTGCAGGCGGCGGTGACCGAGCTGCTGATGGACATCCAGCGCAAGAACAAGACGACGATGCTGTTCATCAGCCACGATCTGTCCGTCGTGCGCTACATCGCCGACCGGGTCGTCGTCATGTATCTCGGCTACATCGTCGAGCAGGGCACGACCGACCAGATCTTCGCGCCACCCTATCACCCCTACACAGAGGCGCTGCTGTCGGCGATCCCGATCGCCGACACCAGCGTGGTCAAACGGCACATCGTGCTTGAAGGCGATATCCCGTCCGCAATGAACCCGCCGAGCGGCTGCCCGTTCCAGACGCGCTGCGGCTACAAGAGGCTGGTGCCGGACAATCTGTGCGAGACCAAGGTGCCGCCGGTGAAGCATCTCGGCGATGGCCATATGAGCCTGTGCTGGCTGTCGGACGATGTGCTGGCGACGATGGAGCCGGTGATCAAGTTCGACAAGGAACACGCAGCGCGTGAGGGCGTGCCGGAAGACGCACCGGATGGGATCGGCCCCGGTTTCGCCGGCGAACCGCCGAAGCGCCCGCATGGCAAGAAGCCGAGCTGACCAGCCATAGAGGCAATGCCGCTCGTTGGCGCATTGCCGCAGCGTCGCCATAGCTCAAGGAACGACAGCTACGTTCGCTTGAATATTGCTGTCCATTGCTTTATGTGATGCGTGATGTTTGATGCGCGATAGGGAGCATATTGTGAGAACCACACTTGCAATCGATGACGATGTCCTCCTTGCCGCCAAGGCCATGGCGCGACAGCAGGATCGCAGCGTTGGCGATGTCATTTCCGATCTGGCTCGCCGCTCACTGCGCAGGCCACCGACCCGCGGTGAACGCAACGGCATCCCCTTGCTTGCATCGCGGCCCGACGGCCCGATGGTCGATCTCGAAATGGTCAATGCGCTTCGCGACGAATTGCCGTGACCTTCCTGCTCGACGTCAATGTGTTGGTTGCGTTGATCGATCCGGCTCACGTCGCGCATGAAGATGCCCATCGGTGGTTCCAATCCACCGGGCATTTATCATGGGCAACATGTCCCATTACCGAGAATGGCGTCATCAGGATTGTAAGCAACCCGAAATACCCCAATTCTCCGGGTTCGCCCGCCGTGGTGGCGCAGATTGTCGGCAAGCTGCATGCCCTTTCAGGACATCAGTTCTGGCCTGACGAGATCAGCCTTGTCGGTTCCAACGACATCGATGCAGCCAGGATCCTCACCCCGGCACAGGTAACGGATAGCTATCTGTTGGGACTCGCCAAGGCGCGTGACGGCCAATTGGCGACGTTTGACCGAAAGCTGTCAACGGCAGCGGTAAAGGGAGGAAGGTCGATCCTCCACCTGATCCCAAGCGAATGAATGGCTGAGTTCCGCTTCGATCGCAAACTGCGTGGCTGCAAGACCGCTTGGCAACGTCAGCTGCCGCATTGCCGCAGCTGTTCGGCATAGTCGCGGGCCATCTTTTCGGTCGCCCTGGCATAGCCCTGCACGCCGGCATCGCCACGGTTACCGCGGCCGTAGGCGGTCCAGCCGAGATAGTAGGCGAGATAGAGATTGTAGGTGTCGTTGCGGGCGACGCCGAACGTGTCTGATGTCTTGGAATGATACCAGCCGACGAAATCGACGGCATCGGCAAATTTGGTCCGCCGCGCCGCCCAGCTGCCGGTTTCGCTCTGATATTGCGACCAGGTGCCGTCGAGCGCCTGCGAGAAACCGGTGGCCGACGAGACATGTTTCCACGGAATGAAGCCGAGCAGTTTGGTACGCGGCGGCCTGGCATTGCTCTTGAAGCCGGATTCCTTGCGCACCGTCGCCATCAGCACGGGGACGGGGACGCCGTATTTCTGCGAGGCGCGCTCGGCGGCCGACTGCCAGTTGTCGAACCAGCCGTCGTTCTGGTCGAAGACGGCGCAGACATTGTTGATATGGTTGGGCGGCGTCGCGCAGGCCGGCAAAGCCAGCAGCACGCCAACCGCTACAATTTTACTCAAACTCGAACTACGCATTGGAAAACGAATAGGCCGAAATCATAAAGGGAATCTTTCGGCGTTTCTTAACGGCTTGCCGGCCTGGCTGCGCTCAGTGGGCCTGTATCATTATTCCGACCTTTCGCGTCGCCTTTATCTCCGTCAGAATTCAAAAATGCCGCCTTGGCTAAAATCACGTCCGCCAAGGGCGGATTTCTGACAGCGATGTCCGGATGCCGGCGCTCTGATGCCAGGCATGAATGAACCAAGACGCAAGCGCGGCGCGGAGCGAACCAGCAACCGGGGGCCTGCCGCCATCCCGCAACTTCCACTGCGGCGGGTGACCAATCCCTATCCGCCGATGGCGATGCTCTCAGTCGACCAGGTCGAAACGATCCACCAGGCGTCGATGCATATTCTGGAAAATTTCGGCATCGAGGTGATGTCTCAGCGGGCTCTGGCGCTGTTCGAGAAGGCGGGCGCAAAGGTCGACCATGCAACGGCGAACGTCCGCATCGACCGGGGCCTTGTCGCCGAGGCGCTGAAGACCACGCAGTCCAGCTACCGGCTGACGCCGCGCAACCCCGCCAACACCATTTATCTCGGCGGCAACACGATCAATTTCACCCTCGTCGCCGGGCCGCCCAATGTGCACGACATGGAGCGCGGCCGGCGCGCCGGAAACTTGCGCGACTATGCCGATCTCACCCGGCTGGCGCAGCATTTCAACTGCATCCACATGCTCGGCAACCAGGTCTGCGCGCCGGTGGAACTGCCGGCCAACACCAGGCACATGGATACCTATTTCACCAATCTGACGCTGACCGACAAATCCTTCCATGTCTCGGCGATCGGACGAGGCCGGGCGCTGGACGGTATCGAGATGATGGCAATCGCGCGCGGGCTGACGCTGGACGAAATGCGCGATGATCCCGGCATTGCCACCATCATCTCGGTCAACTCGCCGCGCCGTTTCGACGAGATGATGGCCGAAGGGCTGATGACCATGGCCGAGTTCGGCCAGTCGGTCGCGGTGACGCCGTTCACGCTGATGGGCGCGATGAGCCCGGTGACGCTCGCCGGCGCCCTGGCGCAGCAGAATGCCGAGGCGCTGTTCGGCGTGGTGCTTACGCAACTGGTGCGCCCCGGCGCGCCGGTGATGTACGGCGCCTTCACCTCCAACGTCGACATGAAGTCGGGCGCGCCGGCCTTCGGCACGCCGGAGAACACCAAGGCCAATATCGCCTCGGGGCAATTGGCGCGGCGCTATTGTCTGCCCTACCGCACGACGCCGGGGTCGGCATCGAATGCGGCGGACGCGCAAGGCGCCTACGAGACGCTGATGGCGCTGTGGGGCGCTGTGCTCGGCCACGGCAACCTCGTCTACCACGCCGCCGGCTGGCAGGAGGGCGGGCTGACGGCATCGTTCGAAAAGCTCATCATCGATGTCGAGATGATCCAGCACATGATGGAATTCCTGCGCCCGATCGTCGTCGACGAGGCGGAGCTTGCTGTCGAGGCGCTGGGCGCGGTGCCGACCGGCGGCCATTTCTTCGGCGAACCGCACACGCTGGAACGCTATGCCACCGCCTTCTACCAGCCGATGCTGTCCAACTGGCAGAATTACGAGGCCTGGCAGGAAGCCGGCGGCCTCGACACCACGGCGCGCGCGACCCGGCTGTGGAAGAAGGCGCTGGAAGACTATGTCGAGCCGGTGATGGACATCGCCGTGCGCGAGGCGCTGGAGGCATACATGGCCAGGCGCAAGGAAGCGATCGGGCAGGGCGAGCCATGACTTTTTCAACATCGGCGCGCGGCACCCCCCTCTGCCCTGCCGGGCATCTTCCCCTCATGGGGGGAGATTGGCTGTTACGTCTTCCTTCGCCAATCACCAACGCTGAAAAGAAAGCGGCGATGCAGACGCTGCTGATCTCCCCCCTTGAGGGGGAGATGGCCGGCAGGCCAGAGGGGGGTCGCTTGGCGCTTCCTTTTCCGATTCATCCTACGTTCCCAACTCGTTGATAACAGAGCAAAACTCATGAAATCGCATGCAAAGGTCGTGGTCATTGGCGGTGGCGTCGTCGGGTGCTCCGTGCTGTTCCATCTGGCGCGTCATGGCTGGACCGATGTCGTGCTTTTGGAGCGCGACCAGCTGACCTCCGGCTCGACCTGGCATGCGGCCGGTGGCATGCACACGATCAATGGCGACCCCAACGTCGCCAAGCTGCAGAAATACACGATCTCGCTCTACAAGGAGATCGAGGAGCTGTCGGGACAGGCGACCGGCGTACATCTGACCGGCGGCGTGCTTCTGGCGGCAACCGAGGCGCGGCTCGACTGGCTGCGCGGCGTCGTCGCCAAGGGGCGTTACCTCGGCATCGACCTCGAGGAGATATCGGCCAATGAAGCGGCCGAGCTGATGCCGCTGCTCGACCCGAAACAATTCGTCGGCGCCGTCCGCAACAAGGAGGACGGCCATCTCGATCCCTCCGGCGTTACGCATGCCTATGCCAAGGCCGCGCGGAAACTGGGCGCCGAGGTCGAGCGCTTCACCAAGGTCGAGGACATTGTGCGCCGGCCCGACGGCATGTGGCGCGTCATCACCAACAAGGGCGAAGTGGTGGCCGAGCATGTCGTCAATGCCGGCGGGTTATGGGCGCGCGAGGTCGGCCGCATGGTCGGGCTGGAGCTGCCGGTGCTGGCAATGGAGCACATGTACCTGATCACCGAGGATATGCCCGAGGTGGCGGCGTGGAACGCCAAGACCGGGACCGAGATCATCCATGCCGTCGATTTCGATGGTGAGCTGTACCTGCGCCAGGAGCGCGGCGGCATGCTGATGGGCACGTATGAGAAGGCCAACAAGGTCTGGTCCGAATTCCAGACGCCGTGGAATTTCGGCCATGAACTGCTGGAGCCGGACATCGACCGCATCGCGCCGTCGCTCGAGGTCGGCTTCCGGCATTTCCCGGCCTTCGAGAGGACCGGCATCAAGCAGATCATCAACGGGCCCTTCACCTTTGCACCGGACGGCAATCCGCTGGTTGGGCCGGTGCGCGGGCTACCGGGTTTCTGGGTCGCCTGCGGCGTCATGGCGGGCTTCAGCCAGGGTGGGGGCGTTGGGTTGGCGCTGTCCAACTGGATGATCGAGGGCGATCCCGGCGCCGACATCTGGGCCATGGATGTGGCGCGCTACGGCGACTGGGCGACGATAGCCTACACCAATGCAAAGGTGCGCGAGAATTATTCGCGCCGCTTCTCGATCCGCTTCCCCAATGAGGAACTGCCCGCCGGGCGGCAGCTGAAGACGACGCCGATCTACGATTTGCTGTCGGCCAGGCGCGCGCAATGGGGTGTGTCCTATGGGCTGGAAGTGCCGCTGTGGTATGCGCCGGAGGGCGTCAAGGACGAGTTCTCGTGGCGTCGGTCCAGCGATTTTTCCCAGGTCGCCAATGAGGTTGCGACGGTTCGTGAGAGCGTCGGCCTGGCGGAGATTTCGAACTTCGCCAAATACAAGGTGACCGGCGAGGGGGCCGCGAACTGGCTCGATCGCATTTTCGCCTGCAAGTTGCCCAAGCCAGGCCGCATGACGCTGGCGCCGATGCTGAAGGATGACGGCAAGCTCATCGGCGATTTCACGCTGGCCAATATCGGTGCCCCCAATTCCAACGGGACCGAGTGGTTCATCGCCGGCTCCGGTATCGCCGAGCAGTATCATATGCGCTGGTTCGAGGCGCATTTACCTGCGGATAGCTCAGTGCGCATGGAGGCGCTGGGGCAGAAACTGACCGGTCTGGCGATCGCCGGACCCAAGGCGAGGGAGGTGCTGGCAAAGGTCAGCCGCGCGGATGTCGCCAACACCGCATTCCCCTTCATGGCCGTCGCGAAAATGGACATCGGCATGGCGCCGTGCCTGGTCAGCCGCGTCAGCTACACCGGCGATCTCGGCTACGAGATCTGGGTGGCGCCGGAATATCAGCGCGCTGCCTTCCAGGCGTTGATGGCGGCAGGCGAGGAATTCGGCCTCGGCCTGTTCGGCTCGCGCGCGCTCAATGCGCTGCGGCTGGAGAAAAACTACGGCTCATGGGCGCGCGAATACCGGCCGATCTACGGGCCGCTGGAGGCCGGGCTCGACCGTTTCGTCGCCTATGGCAAGGATGCCGATTTCATCGGTAAAACCGGCGCTCTTGCCGAGCGCAAGCAGGGCGGCAAGCTCAGGCTGCGCACGTTCATCCTCGATGCCGACGATGCCGATGTCATCGGCGACGAGCCGATCTGGTACGATGGCGCGGTGCGCGGCTGGGTGACGTCGGGCGGCTATGCGCATCACTCGAAAAAATCCGTCGCCATCGGCTATGTGCCGAAGGAGATCGCCGATGAGAGCGACGGCTTCGAGATCGAACTTTTGGGCAAGCGCCACGCGGCGCGCGTTCAGGCAGCGCCGCTCTTTGACGCGAACTTCGAGCGAATGCGCGCCTGAAGCGCTTCGGCTTCGCCGAGGCGCTTCAGATTCTTGTTTTGTGCAAGTCGTTATCCCAAAACCGCTGCGCACTTTTGGGCGACATGCATCAGGCGCGTCAGGTGCTGCGGCGGTTGTCGAGCGCGAAGGCGCCGGCGCCGGCGAACACCAGATAGAGGAAGATGAAGCAGAAGGAGATCGCTGCGTCGCCGCTGTTGTTGACCGGGAAGAAGTCGCGCGGGTAGTGCGCCATGAAATAGGCGATGGCCATCTCGCCGGCCAACAGGAAGGCAACCGGGCGGGTGAGCAGACCGAGCGCCAGCAAGATGCCGCCGGCGAATTCGAGAATGGCGGCCGTCGTCGTCAGGCCGTTGAGGGCGTGCGGCTCGGCGCTGACCGGGAAATTGAACAGTTTCTGCGAGCCATGCTCGATGAACTGCAGGGCCGTCATGATGCGCAGGACGCCGAGGGCCTGCGGCTGAAATCTGGCGAGACCGTCAAAAAGCTTCATCTAAAACTCCATTTTTCCAACCCTGCGGCCCGGCCATAGATTATCGCCCGGCCTTGGACCATTCACTTCCCGTGGCCTGTCATCAACAATCGGTGATTGGAAATCATTTCCAGTCTGGACTTCGAAATTTGTTCTCGTTATGGTTGCATATGTATCGTTATGGTTGTATCTCTGCGTGTAGACACTCCAAACCAAATGGGTTCCCTTCGTCATGAAAAAAGTCGCCCTCAGCCTGTTCGCAATCCTTGCAAGCACCAGTTTCGCCATGGCAGCTGACAGCGGCTGTGATGCCTTCAAATGGCCGGTGACACGCGAGCAGGAACTGTTTCCGGCAGCGCCCGCCGCGCAGTCCGGCGCTTCCCTGGCGGTCGGGCAGGCGGCCGATTTCACGCTGGCAGCGGCCGACACGGTCAGCTTTGCCGTCCCGCCGGAACGCGCGCCGGCAGCCGGCACGTTTGGCGCAACGGCGGTTGTGGCCGTGCCGCCCGAGGGAGAGCTACAGATCAGCCTGTCCGACGAAGCTTGGGTCGACGTCATTCAGGATGGCCAGGCCGTGAAATCAGCGGGTTTCAGCGGCGTGAAGACCTGCCCCGGCATCCGCAAGAGCGTGCGTTTCAAGCTGACGCCTGGCGCAGCCACGATCCAGCTCAGCGGCGCCAAGAAAGAGAACCTCAAGGTCGCGGTGCTGGCGCCGGAGTGACCGCGCCCGGACGCCTCTCATCGCACCGGCGGCGCGATGAGAGCAGTTCCGTGCAGGCGAGTACCGGAGGGGATCAGCGGCCGGGCGCGATCAGCGCGAAATAAGCGCCTTGCGGATCGGTGAACTGGGCAATCCATTGGCCGGTCGGCACCGGCATCGGACCCATGACAATCTTGCCGCCATTGTCGGTGACGCGTTTGGCGGCTGCGTCGATGGCGTCGACATTGAAGTAGAACAGCCAGACCGGCACCGGCAGCTGTTGCGGCTTGTTCATGATGCCGCCGCCGGATTCAGGGCCGGCCGAGAAGGTCTGATAGATGCCCATCTCGCCGACGTCCATGCTACCGGCATCAGTCCAGCCGAACTGGCTTGAGTAGAAATCGAAGGCCTTCTGGCGGTCGGCCGCATAAAGCTCGTGCCAGCCGACATGGCCCGGCGTCGTTGCCGGAAGGACGGGCTGGTCGGGACCATTGGGCTGCAGGAACATGAAGGCGGCGCCTTGCGGGTCGGCGACGACGGAGAAACGGCCGACGCCGGGAATGTCGTCGGGTTCGCGGTGAACAGCCCCGCCGGCGGCTTTCAGTGCCTCGGTCGAGGCATCGGTATCGCTGGTGTGGATATAGCCGAACCAGGCCGGCTTCAGACCCGTCCTGGCCGCTTCCTCGGGCAGGGTCATCAGCCCGCCGACGCCACGCTCGGCGGAGTTCACCACGATATAGCGCGGCATGCCGGGCGCCTTGTCGAAGGGCTCGGCCCGCCAGCCGACCACGCTGGTGTAGAACGCTTGCGCCGCATCGAGGTCGCTGGTCATCAACTCGTACCAGAAGAAGGGCATTGGGGATTTCGGCATTTTCGGTCTCCTCACCTTCATGCATAGATCGTCGTCCGATCCATCAAAGGACGTTTCAGCGACGCGAATCCGACAGCGAAGCGGAGAAAGTTCAACGGCTGCGTTGACACATCGTTCCGCACTTCGTCCCGCTCGACGCCTTGCACGTGCGGCGGTTTTCGACTTTCCTTGGGCAAACGAGGGGTAGTCGTTTCATGCGCCTTATGTCGCTCACGCCTGAGCTTGTGTCACTGTGTCATCGCGAAGAGGTCGATCCCGGGCCGGACGGCAGCTGGACGCAGCTGAACGACGAGGATTTTCGCACGCTTGCCTTACAGCTCTCCGACGAAGCCGATGCGGGGCCGTTATGGGTGTTCGCCTATGGCTCGCTGATCTGGAAGCCGGCTTTCGAGTCCGTCGAACGCCAGCGCGCCACTGCGTTTGGCTGGCATCGCTCCTTCTGCCTCGACATGGTGCGCTGGCGCGGCAGCGTCGCGCAGCCGGGGCTGATGATGGCGCTCGAACGCGGCGGCCGATGCGACGGCGTCATCTACCGCCTGCCCGACGGCGACAAGCCGCAGCAGATCGAAAGACTGCTGCGGCGCGAGATCGACGACCATGAGAGTGTCAGCTCGGTCCGGTGGGTTCCCGTGCGCACGGAGCAGGGCCGGATACGGGCGCTCGGCTTCTGGGTCGGGGTGACCGGCAGGGGAACGTCGCTCGGGCAGCCGCTGGACACGGTGGCGGGGGTGCTTGCCAGAGCCTGCGGCCATGTCGGCTCGGGCGCGGAATATCTCTACAACACCGTCAGCCACCTCGAGGAATTCGGCATCCGCGACCGCAATCTGTGGCGGCTGCAGCAACTGGTTGCCGACGAGATCAGGTCGATCCATGGCGGCCGCTCAGATGCCAGCCTACAGCTGGCACCTTCGTAGCGAACAGCCACCAATCTTGGCCTGTGCCGGAGCGTATGCGGTTTCAAGGCGTTTCGCTCCCCGGGTGATCAGATCCAAGAAGGAGTGGCTTCACGAGCAATGACCTCAACCGTGCATTCGAGACTGAGCAGCAGAAAATGCGTATAGTCTTCTGTCGGGCCAAGTGTCGATCGCAACCAGTGCGAGTTCTCCACTCGCAGGATCGGCCACCTGTAGGAGGCTTGCCTGCCAGATCCAATCAATGGGATCGAGGTGTCCGCACGGATTTTGGTCAGTCCCAGCATGTCATCATGGGCAGCCAGGGCTACTACCCCTGAAAATCGATCTTGAGAGTTCGTTCCGATGTCCCGAAGTCGCCTTCGACGGTCAGCTCAAAGTTATTGTCGGATTTTAGACGCCACACCTGACAGGCAGCCAGAGGTAAATCTCCCACGGGCTCCCACCGGTGAGCCGTCTCCCTATCATCGGTCATCGCCTTCTCCGTTGAATGAAAGCCGCGCATCGTGCTCAAGCGCCCTATCATTTCGCGCTGGCCTGGAACAGCTTGCCGCGACTTGGAGCTTGTCGCGCTCCCCTCTTTGAGGACGCAACCGTCACTCATAACATGAGCAACTAAATCATATTATCAGCTAATCTTTTCAGCGGCTTGGGTCGAAAATTGACCAATTGATAAAAAAATAAAACGTGCTAGCCTTCCCCAAAACGAAAACAGGGGAACTGACGATGCCAGAAGGCCAGTTCAAGGACGGCATTGCCGGCGGCCGGCTTGCCGCCGACCAGTACGCCGAGAATTTTTCCGATCTGCATCCGCCGCTCGATCACCACGAAGCGCTGGTCGAATCCGATCGCTGCTATTTCTGCTACGACGCGCCGTGCATGAATGCATGCCCGACCTCGATCGACATTCCGCTGTTCATCCGCCAGATATCGACCGGCAACCCGATCGGTTCGGCCAAGACGATTTTCGACCAGAACATACTGGGTGGCATGTGCGCCCGCGTCTGCCCGACCGAGACGCTTTGCGAAGAGGTCTGCGTGCGCGAGGTGGCGGAAGGCAAGCCGGTGCAGATCGGCCGCCTGCAACGCTACGCCACCGATGTCGCCATGGCCGAGCACAAGCAGTTTTATCCGCGCGCTGAATCGACCGGCAAGTCGGTCGCCGTCGTGGGCGCCGGACCGGCCGGTCTTGCCGCGGCCCACCGGCTCGCCCGCCAGGGCCATGACGTCACCATTCTGGAAGCCCGCCCGAAGGCCGGCGGCCTCAATGAATATGGCATCGCCGCCTACAAGAGCATCGACAATTTCGCCCAGGCCGAGGTCGACTATGTCACGGGGATCGGCGGCATCGATATCCATAACGGCAAGGCGCTCGGCCGCGACTACCAGCTGTCGGACCTGATCCTGAATTACGATGCCGTCTTCCTCGGCATGGGGCTAGGCGGCGTGAATGCGTTGCGCGCGGATGGCGAGGACGCCGATGGCGTTGTCAATGCGGTCGAGTTCATCGCCGAGCTACGCCAGGTCAGCGATCTCGCGAGCCTGCCGGTCGGCCGGCGCGTCGTCGTCATCGGCGGCGGCATGACGGCGATCGATGCCGCGGTGCAGTCGAAGCTGCTCGGCGCCGAGGAGGTGACGATCTGCTACCGGCGCGGCCAGGAGCACATGAACGCCTCCGAGTTCGAGCAGGATCTGGCCGCGGCCAACGGCGTCACCATCCGCCACTGGCTGCAGCCGAAGCGGGTCATTGTCGAAGGTGGCAAAGTGTCGGGCATCGAGCTCGAATACACAGCGATGAACGGCGACACGCTTGTCGGCACCGGCGAGCGGCTGACGCTGGCCGCCGACCAGGTGTTCAAGGCGATCGGCCAGAGCTTTGTGCCGGCGGCACTTAACGGCAGCGGTGCTGCGATCGAACTCGAAGCCGGCCGCATCAAGGTCGACGCAGAAGGGCGCACCTCGCTCGCCAATGTCTGGGCCGGCGGCGACTGCATTTTTGGCGGCGACGATTTGACGGTATCGGCCGTCGCGCAAGGCCGCGATGCGGCGGAGAGCATCAACCGGAGTCTGGCACAGGGATAGAGATCATGGCCTCAGTGGAATCAGGCATCGCGCGTCACTACGACGTCTCGGATCTTGAGCAGCACATTCTTGCCGTGCTCGCCGATACCGGCGTGGAAATTGCCCATCTACGCGCTGGCGATCTCGAAGCGGTCGACGAGTTCCACATTGGCGGTATCGCCGCCACCAGGGAACTCATCGGCCAGATGGGTTTGAAGCCGGGGGCCAGGCTGCTCGACATTGGTTCCGGCGTGGGTGGTCCAGCCCGCTTCGCCGCCAACAATGCCGGCGCCGATGTCACCGGCATTGATCTGACGCGAAGCTATGTCGACATCGCGACCAGCCTGTCGAAGCGGGTGGGAATGGCCGACAAAGTCCGGTTCGTGCAGGGCAGCGCGCTCGACATGCCGTTCAGCAACAAAAGCTTTGATACGGCCATGATCCTGCATGTCGGCATGAATCTTCCCGACAAGAAAAAGCTGATGAGCGAGGCGGCGCGTGTGCTCAAGCCGGGCGGCGTCTTTGCCGTCTACGATGTGATGCGGCTCAAGGCAGGTGCGCTGACCTATCCGCTGCCATGGGCATCCGACGAGAGCATGTCCTTCGTTGCCACGCCCGACGACTATCGTTCGGCTGCCGCCGCCGCGGGGTTCTCTGTAACCGCCGAGCGCCCTCGTGGCGCCTTCGCCATCGAATTTTTCGACACGATACGGGCGCGCATGGCTGCGGCGCAGGCGGAAGGAAAAAAGCCGCCGCCTGGCGTTAATCTTATCATGGGCGAGAACGCCGGCACCAAGATCGCCAACCTCACCCCCGCGCTTAAAGGCGGCATTCTCGCACCCGTGGAAATGCTCCTTCGTCTCGGTTGAAAGGGACCTGTCATGGCAGACATCCGCAACAATTTCGTCGGCATCAAATCGCCCAATCCGTTCTGGCTGGCTTCGGCGCCGCCGACCGACAAGGCCTACAATGTCATCCGCGCCTTCAAGGCGGGCTGGGGCGGCGTCGTGTGGAAGACGCTGGGCGAAGAAGGTCCGCCGGTGGTCAACGTCAACGGCCCGCGTTATGGCGCGATTTGGGGGGCCGACCGGCGCCTGCTCGGCCTCAACAATATCGAGCTGATCACCGACCGCGATTTGCAGGTCAATCTGCGCGAGATCAAACAGGTCAAGAA
Source organism: Mesorhizobium sp. M1078 (assembly GCF_040318615.1). NCBI lineage: Bacteria > Pseudomonadati > Pseudomonadota > Alphaproteobacteria > Hyphomicrobiales > Phyllobacteriaceae > Mesorhizobium > Mesorhizobium sp. M1078. The sequence continues at coordinate 108,663 of NZ_JAMYMP010000016.1, read as the reverse complement.
GGACTGGCCCGACCGCGCCATCGTCGTCTCACTGATGGTGCCATGCGTCGAGGAAAGCTGGAAGGCGATCCTGCCGGTGGTCGAGGAGACCGAAGCCGACGGCATCGAGCTCAATTTCGGCTGCCCGCACGGCATGTCGGAACGCGGCATGGGCGCGGCTGTCGGCCAGGTGCCTGAATACATCGAAATGGTAGTGCGCTGGTGCAAGGCCAACACCCGCATGCCTGTCATCACCAAGCTGACGCCGAATATCACAGATGTGCGCAAGCCGGCGCGCGCCGCACTCTCCGGCGGAACCGACGCGGTGTCGCTGATCAACACCATCAACTCGATCACCGGCGTCGACCTAGACAGTTTCGCGCCGCAGCCGACCATCGACGGCAAAGGCTCGCATGGCGGCTATTGCGGCCCGGCGGTGAAGCCGATTGCCATGAACATGGTGGCCGAGATCGCCCGCGATCCGGAAACGCGCGGCCTGCCGATCTCCGGCATTGGCGGCATCACCACCTGGCGCGATGCGGCTGAATTCATGGCGCTCGGCGCCGGCAATGTGCAGGTGTGCACGGCGGCGATGACATACGGCTTCAAGATCGTGCAGGAGATGATCGCCGGTCTCGAAAACTGGATGGACGAGAAAGGCCACGCCTCGCTCGACGACATTGTCGGCCGCGCCACGCCCAATGTTACCGACTGGCAGTATCTCAACCTCAATTACATCGCCAAGGCGCGTATCGATCAGGACGCCTGCATCAAATGCGGCCGCTGCCACATCGCCTGCGAGGACACTTCGCACCAGGCAATCACCAACATGGTCGACGGCGTCAGGCATTTCGAGGTGATCGAGGCCGAATGCGTCGGCTGCAATCTGTGCGTCAATGTCTGCCCGGTCGAGAACTGCATCACCATGGAGCCGCTGGCCGCCGGCGTGATGGACCAGCGCACCGGCAAGCCGGTGTCGCCGGTCTATGCCAATTGGACGACACACCCGAACAACCCGATGGCCAAGGTGGCTGCGGAGTAGACTTGGGTTCCTCGCCCCGATCGACGTCTACGTTGTGCACTCATCTTCTGTGACTGGTCGGCGTGAGGGCTTGGTTGCCACGTGGTTCCCCCAATCCGTCGCTGCTTCGCAGCGCCGCCTTTCCTCCCTCCGGAGGGAAAGGAAGGGAGCTTTACTGGACGAACGTTGGACGGCAAAAAACTTGGCGCCGTTCCTCTCCCCCGTCGATCGGGGGAGAGGTGGCTCGGCGAAGCCGAGACGGAGTGGGGGTCGATCAGCGCAATATAAGACAATGCATGCGCCAAGCCGCCATACACGCTATCGCCACAGACCAGCCGCCCGGAAATGTGTGCAGGCCGCAGACCGGGATGCCCAAGTTCTGTGAAGCCATTGCTATATGTGAATTTCCGCATTTCCCTATTGCAGATAAAATTTATCTAGGATAAAAGATATCCATGAATAGGAGCGCAACATCGTGAAGCTGGGCGAGGGTGTAGAAGCGGCCATCCATTGCGCGGCCACACTGGCCAGCGTGGAGGGCAACAGCACGATACCGGGTGCTGCTTTGGCAGAGTCCTTCGGCCTGTCGCCGAGCTATCTGCTGAAACATCTGAACCAGCTGACGGCTGCGCGCATCCTGGAATCGGTGCCGGGACCGGCGGGCGGCTACCGGCTGGCGCGTCCGGCCGAGCGCATCACGCTGCTCGATATCGTGCTTGCGGTCGAGGGTCGCGAGCCGGCCTTCCGCTGCGGCGAGATCCGCCAGCGCGGCCCGGTCAAGATCGATGCTTCGGCCTATGTGAAGCCGTGCGGCATCAATGCCGCGATGCTGAAGGCCGAGCGCGCCTATCGCGCGGCCCTCGCGGAAACCCGGTTGTCCGACATCCTGGCTGACTACAAGGCCGAAGGCGATCCGCGATCGTTTGCCGCCAGCTGTGCCTTTGTCGCGCGCCATCAGCGGCCGCAGAAACCCGCTGCAGCCAAGCAAAGTTAACCCCCGCCAGACAGAAAGGAAAGACGATGAAACAGAGACTGCAATTCTTTGCCAAGGCGCCGGAAATCATGAAGGCGGTGTCAGCGCTCAACAAGGCGGTCGACGAATGCGGGCTTGAAGTGAGCCTGCTGCATTTGATCAAGCTCCGCGCCTCGCAGATCAATGGCTGCTCCTACTGCGTCGAGATGCACAGCCGCGAGGCAAGGCGCGACGGCGAAACCGAGACACGGCTCTATCTGGTTTCGGCCTGGCAGGAATCGCCGCTGTTTTCCGAACGTGAACGCGCGGCCCTTGCCTGGACCGAGGCAACGACCCTGATCGCCAACAATGGCGTTTCGGACGAACTCTATGCCCGCACGCTCGAGCACTTCTCGGAAGAGGAACTGGTCAAGCTGTCGGTCGCGATCGGCATGATCAACACCTGGAACCGGCTCTGCATCCCGTTCCACGCCATTCACCCGATGCCGGCTGCCAAAGCAGCCTGACCGTCCGGTTAGTCATGGAGCGCCGTCGAAAGGGCGGCGCTCCACCTGTTTCATGCTTAAGTACGGGGAAGATTTCATGCCTGTCGATTTGCCTTCGACCTTTTTGTTTCTCGGCCGCCTGTTGCTCGGCGGCGCCTTCGTTTTCGCCGGCCTGCGCAATGTTCAGAACGAGACCTTCCTGACAGGGCTGATGACCGCGCGCGGCGTGCCGCAGGCGAGATTGGCGTTGTGGGCCGGCATCGTCCTGCAGACCATTGCCGGCGCGCTGTTGATGGCCGGCCTGTGGACTGCGACCGCCTGCGCCGTGCTGCTGCTGTTTCTCATCGTCGCCACGCCGATGTTCCACAATTTCTGGGACCATCAGGGCCCGGACCGGGCGTCGCGCATCAACGGTTTCGTAGGCAACGTCGCACTGGCCGGAGGCCTTCTCACGCTGATCGCGCAGTCGCTGTAAGGTCACGCCGCGTAGCGCAGGCCGCCGTCGCAGGTCAGCACCTGGCCGGTCATGAAGCCGTTGGAGACGAGGAACGCGATTGCGCCGGCGACGTCTTCGGCGCGGCCGATCCTGCCCACCGGGGTTTTGCCGGCATATTCGCTGAACACCGCCTGCCGCTGGTCTTCGGCCAGAAAATCCCACCATGGCGTGTCGATGACGCCGGGCGCCACGACGTTGACGCGCAGAGGCTTCAGTTCGACCGCCAGGATCGGCACCACCGTCAGCAGCATGCCGTTGACGGCGGCAATGCCAGCCACGCCGGGCGCCGACAATTGTGCCGACACCGCCGAGATGAAGGTGACCGATCCCGATCTGTTGAGCGTCGGCAAGGCTGCCTGCAAACAGGACAGCTGCGGCCTGACTTTCTCGTCGACGCCGCCGGCGATGTCTGAGAGGTCGAGGGTTTCGAACCGCCCAAGTCCCTTGCCGCCGCTGGCAGCCAGCACGAGGTGATCGAACGGTCCGAGTTCCCCAAAGAACTGGCGGACTTCGTCCGGCTTCGAAGCATCGAAGGCAGCTTTTTCGGCGGCGCCGCCGAGGCTCTTCCAGGCGCTGGTGAGCTTGTCCTGGTTTCGTCCGGTGATGGTCACCTTCATGCCTGGGCCCAGCAGTTTTCGCGCCGTTGCCAGGCCGATGCCGGACGAGCCGCCGACGACGACCGTGTGTTCGATCTTGCCGGTCATGAATGCTGTTCCTTCGATTGTGGGGAAGCCTGGCCGACGAAGTCGAGGCTCAGGGTTCGCAATTGCTGTCTGGCCTTGGCGTCATAGGCTTGTGCTTCGGCGCGGGATTCCTTTTGGCCGTCGAAATAGAGGCCACTGCGGCCCTCCAGGGCGGGCGATGTCGCGAGGTTGAGAATGGCGTCGGCGCCGGTCTCGACCGAGCTCCATGGCGTCACGCCGGCTTGGCGGACCATGGTGGTGTTCATGTAGCTCGCTGGATGCAGAGCGTTGACGGTGACGCCGCTGCCTTTCAACTCTCCGGCCAGGTCGATGGTGAACAGGATCTGCGCCAGCTTGCTCTGGCAATAGGCGCGCACGCCGTCATAGGAACGTGTCAGCATGACATCGCCGAAATCGATCGCCTGCTGGCCGGCCGAAGCGACGTTGATGATGCGCGCCGGCGAACTCGCCTTGAGCAGCGGCAGCAGTTCCGAGGTCAGCAGGAAACCGGCGAGATAGTTGACCGCAAAGCGCAGTTCGAAGCCGTCGGCGCTGAGCTGTCGCTTGGCGCCGGCCGTGCCGATGCCGGCATTGTTGATGAGGATGTCGAGCCGGTCGGTTTTTGCGCGTACGGCCTCGGCAAGGCGGCGGACCTCGGCTAGCGAGGCGAGGTCGGCGGCGAGGAACTCGGCTTTGCCGCCGGCGGATTCGATTTCTGCGACGGTTGCCTTGCCGCGAGCCGCGTCACGGCCATGCACCAGCACGTGCGCGCCGCCGGCGCCCAGCCTTTGCGCGACGACACGGCCGACGCCGTCGGTCGAACCGGTGATGAGGATTGTCTTGTCTTTCAGATCCATATTCAGAGCCTCCATCTCTCTGGATGGAAGATGGGGCGCCTGACCCAGCCCAAACAGTTCAAACTTTATCCTGGTATCAATACTGCTATAATAGCTCTCATGGATGCCCCCACGCACTCCGCTGAAGACAGCCGCCGGCGCGAGCTTGGCGCCTTCCTGCGCTCGCGCCGCGAAAGATTGACGCCGTCCGCCACCGGCATCGCGACCGGCCTGCGGAGACGCACGCCAGGCTTGCGTCGCGAGGAAGTGGCGATGATCGCCGGCGTCGGCACCACCTGGTACACATGGCTAGAGCAGGGGCGCGAGGTCAGACCCTCGGTGGAGGTGCTAGCGGCGCTCAGCGAAGCGCTGCGCCTCGACGCCGTTGAAAGGCGGCATCTGTTCATCCTGGCAGGCCGCCAGCAACCGGAGAACCGCGTGGCTGCGCCGGAAAAGGTCGATGGCCCGCTAATGCATATGCTGGAGAGCCTGGTGCTGCAGCCGGCCTATGTCGTCGGGCGGCGCTGGGATGTGCTGGCCTGGAATCCGGCGGCGGTAGCGGTGTTCGGTGATTATGGCCTGCTAGAGGGCGACGCCCGCAACATCGTCCACATGGTGTTCACCAATCCGCATCACCGGCGCCTGCTGGTTGACTGGGAGCAATTGGCGCGCACCGTGCTGGCCTCGTTCCGGGCGGAAAGCGCCCGCTATGTGGGCGATGCGGATTTCGAGCGGCTGATCGTGCTTATGACGCGCTCAAGTCCGGAGTTTCGCGACTGGTGGCCGCAACGCGACGTGGCACGCCGATTGTCGGGGGTGAAACATGTCCGACATCCGAGAGCCGGCGCCATGACGTTCGAGCATATGAGCCTGTCGATCGACGACGGCTCGGACATGAAGCTGATCGTCTACACGCCGCTGGCCGAACAGAATTCGATCGAGAAGCTGCAGAATTTGCTTGAGGCGATGCCGGCGGAGCGCCGCAGCGCCTGACGCCCAAGGTCAGCCCTTCGGCTTCAGCCCATCAATGAACAACTGCTCCAGAAACCGCGCCGCATCCTCGAAGCGGCCGTCGCCGCCGCGATCGGCGCCGAGAACGGCACGGACCTGGACATCGAAATCGGCATAGTGCTGCGTCGTCGCCCAGATCGAAAAGATCAGGTGCCAGGGATCGGTGCGGGCGATTTTTCCCGCGCGCATCCAGCCCTTGATGACGTTGGCCTTCTCGTCGACCAGCGTTTTCAGCTCACCCGCCAGCAGCGGCATGATGCGCGGCGCGCCTTGCAGGATCTCGTTGGCGAACAGCCGGCTTTCCCTGGGAAAATCACGCGCCATTTCGAGCTTGCGCCGGATGTAGCTCCTGAGCTCGGTCAGGGGGTCGCCGATGTCGTCGAGTTCACGTAGCGGCGCCAGCCACGTCGCCAGCAGCCGCTCCATCAGCGTTTCGTGGATGTCTTCCTTGCGGCGGAAATAGTAGAGCAGGTTCGGCTTCGACATCCCGGCGGCCTCGGCGATCTGGTCGATGGTCGAACCGCGAAAGCCGTTGGCGGAGAAGACTTCGAGGGCTGCCTCCAGGATCAGTTCGCGCTTTTCCTGCTGGATGCGGGTGCGGCGAGGGGCTGAGCCTTCCATGGCGCCGCTCACCCCTGCAAGCCTTGGCCGCAGGGTTCATCTGGACCAATTCTCTGGACCAGTTTTTCTCTTACCCGTGGAGCGCACTTCGCAGGCCGCATTTCCGCTAGTAATCCCTTGACCGCCGACAGGGCGGTGCTAACGTTTGTCCAATCGGTCAAAAATTTGCGTAGCATGAAAACGCAGCAAAGACCAAGCTTTGGAAAGACCAAGCGTTAGCCGCACAGAAACAGGTTACAAGGGGAAGTCTTGGTCATGTCCAACCGGCTGAAAGTCACGCCGAACGATCTCAGCGCATTCTGGATGCCGTTCACCGCGAACCGGCAGTTCAAACAGGCGCCACGCATGTTCGTGTCCGCCAAGGACATGCACTACACCACCAGCGACGGCCGCAAGGTGCTCGACGGCACCGCCGGCCTGTGGTGCGTCAATGCTGGCCATTGCCGTCCCAAGATCACGGAAGCGATCCAGCATCAGGCGGCCGAACTCGACTATGCGCCGGCCTTCCAGATGGGACACCCGATCGTGTTCGAACTGGCAAACCGCCTGGTCGATCTCGCGCCCAAGGGCATGGACCATGTCTTCTTCACCAATTCCGGTTCGGAATCGGTCGAAACGGCGCTGAAGATGGCGATCGCCTATCACCGTGTGAAGGGCGAGGGCGCGCGCACCCGCCTGATCGGCCGCGAACGCGGCTATCACGGCGTCAATTTCGGCGGCATCTCGGTCGGCGGCATCGTCACCAACCGCAAGATGTTCGGCACGCTGCTCGGCGGCGTCGACCACATGCCGCACACGCATCTGCCGGAAAAGAACGCCTTCTCCAAGGGCGTGCCGGAATATGGCGCGGAACTCGCCAACGAGCTGGAGCGCATCGTTGCCCTGCATGACGCCTCGACCATCGCCGCCGTCATCGTCGAACCGGTCGCCGGCTCCACCGGCGTCATCCTGCCGCCGAAGGGCTATCTGCAGAAACTGCGCGAGATCTGCACCAAGCACGGCATTTTGCTGATCTTCGACGAGGTCATCACCGGTTTCGGCCGTCTCGGCGCGCCGTTCGCAGCGGATTATTTCGGCGTCACGCCCGACATCATGACCACCGCCAAGGGCGTCTCCAACGGCGTCATCCCGATGGGCGCGGTGTTCGTGAAGAAGGAAATCCACGACGCCTTCATGACCGGCCCCGAGCACATGATCGAGTTCTTCCACGGCTACACCTATTCGGGCAATCCGATTGCGTGCGCCGCGGCACTCGGCACGCTCGACACCTACAAGGAAGAGGGCCTGCTGACCCGCGGCGAGGAACTGGCGCCCTACTGGGAAGATGCGCTGCATTCGCTGAAGGACGAGCCGCATGTCATCGACATCAGGAATATCGGCCTGATCGGCGCGATCGAACTGGCGCCGATCGCCGGCAGCCCGACCAAGCGGGCCTTCTCGGCCTTCGTCAAGGCGTTCGAGCGCGGCGCGCTGATCCGCACCACCGGCGACATCATCGCGCTGTCGCCGCCACTGATCATCACCAAGGGCCAGATCAACGAATTGATCGACCATGTCAGAGAAGTGCTGAGGGCGATCGATTGACAAACCGGGCGCGGATAGCCCTCCCCCTCGAGGGGAGGGTGGCCGCGAAGCGGTCGGGTGGGGTCGGTGCGACCGGACGCCGACCTGCTCTTTTGTTCCGAGGCCGCTCCTGATGCCCCGTACCCGCGTGAGCTTCGAAATGCGCCAAAAGGCGCGAGCGCTTCGAATTCACGCGACCAAGGGAGAATCGCTGCTGTGGTATGAACTGCGGGACCTGAAATCAGCCGGCATCAAGTTTCGCCGTCAGTGCCCGATTGGCCCGTACATCGTGGATTTTGCCTGCTTGACGGTGAAGCTGATCGTGGAGGTCGATGGCGACATGCACGAACACGACAGGGGTAGGCGGCACGATGCCGTTCGCGATGCTTATCTGCGATCGCTCGGATTTGAAGTCTTCCGTGTTGACGAGCCCGATGTCATAAACAGCGCTTGGCACGTCGCGCAGGTGGTCAAAGAGAAGGTCGCGCGCGTCGCGGGCGACCCCACCCGACCGCTTCGCGGCCACCCTCCCCTCGAGGGGGAGGGGGACGCCGCCGCCCCGCAACCGATGAGGTTTTAGAGCATGGCCGCCCCGGGCGAGAATCTGCGAATCAATTCAGACCGTTTGTGGGATTCCATCATGGAGATGGCGAAGATCGGCCCCGGTATTGCCGGCGGCAACAATCGCCAGACCGTGACCGACGAGGACGGCGAGGGACGGCATCTGTTCAAGCGCTGGTGCGAGGCGGCCGGGCTCGAAATGGGGCTCGACGAAATGGGCACCATGTTTGCCCGCCGGGAAGGCGCTGATCCCAGCCTGCCGCCGGTTTATGTCGGCAGCCATCTCGACACGCAGCCGACCGGCGGCAAATATGACGGCGTGCTCGGCGTGCTCGGCGGGCTGGAGATTATTCGCTCGCTTAACGATCTCGGCATCCAGACCAGGCATCCGATCGTCGTTACCAACTGGACCAATGAGGAAGGCTCGCGCTTTGCCCCGGCTATGATGGCGTCCGGCGTGTTCGCCGGTGTGCTCGATCAGGCGGACGTGTATCAGCACACTGATAAACAGGGCAGGAAATTTGGCGAGGAGCTGGAGCGCATCGGCTGGAAAGGCACCGAGAAAGTCGGTGATCGCAAGATCCACGCCTTCTTCGAACTGCATATTGAGCAGGGGCCGATCCTCGAGGACGAAGGCATCGACATTGGCGTCGTCACCCACGGCCAAGGCCTGAAATGGCTGCAGGTAACGCTGACCGGCAAGGAGGCGCATACCGGCTCGACCCCGATGCCCAAGCGCCGTAATGCCGGGCTCGGCATGGCTCGGGTCATCGAACTGGTGCACGAGATCGCCATGGACTACCAGCCCGACGCCGTCGGCGCGGTCGGCCACATGGAGGTGTTTCCGAACTCGCGCAACATCATCGCCGGGCGCACCGTCTTCACTATCGACATCCGCTCGCCCGAGAAGGAAGTGCTGGACGCGATGGATGGGCGCATACGCGAAGGCATCGACACAATCTGTGAGGCGCTCGACATCCAGTACAAGGTCGAGCAGGTCGGCGCTTTCGATCCGGTCACCTTCGATGCCGGCTGCGTCAAGGCGATCCGCGACGCCGCCGATCGGCTCGGCTATTCCCACCGCAACATCGTCTCCGGCGCCGGCCACGACGCCTGCTGGATCAACCGCGTTGCGCCGACCGCCATGGTGATGTGCCCCTGCGTTGACGGGTTGTCACACAACGAGGCTGAGGAAATCACCAAGGAATGGGCCGGCGCCGGCGCCGACGTGCTGTTCCATGCGGTGGTAGAGACAGCGGGGATCGTGGCGTGAACTAAGATCTGTATTCAAAACGACGCTCACAAGAAGCGCGAAGAGAACAAGGGAACACGACAATGACCAAAGTCATCCGAAACGGCACCATCGTCACCGCCGACCGCACCTGGAAGGCCGATGTGCTGATGCAGCACGGCAAGATCGTCGCCATTGGCTCGAACCTGCATGGCGACCATGAGTTCGACGCCAGCGGCTGTTACGTCATGCCCGGCGGCATCGATCCGCACACCCATCTCGAAATGCCGTTCATGGGCACCTATTCGGCCGACGATTTCGAGTCCGGGACGCGTGCGGCCCTTTCCGGTGGCACCACGATGGTGGTCGATTTCTGCCTGCCGGCGCCGCAGCAATCGCTGCTGGAAGCGTTGCAGATGTGGGACAACAAGACCTCGAAGGCTGCCTGCGACTACTCCTTCCACATGGCGATCACCTGGTGGGGCAAGCAGGTGTTCGACGAGATGGCCACCGTCGTCGACAGAGGCATTACCTCGTTCAAGCATTTCATGGCCTACAAGGGCGCGCTGATGGTGGACGACGACGAGATGTACGCGTCGTTCCAGCGCTGCGCCGATCTCGGCGCGCTGCCGCTCGTTCATGCCGAGAATGGCGACGTGGTTGCGGCGCTGTCGCAAAAGCTGCTCGCTGCCGGCAATAATGGTCCCGAGGGACACGCCTATTCGCGGCCGCCGGAAGTGGAAGGCGAGGCGACCAACCGCGCCATCATGATCGCCGACATGGCCGGCGTGCCGCTCTATGTCGTGCATGTGTCCTGCGAGCAGAGCCACGAAGCGATCCGCCGCGCCCGCCAGAAGGGCATGCGGGTTTTCGGCGAGCCGCTGATCCAGCATTTGACGCTGGACGAGAGCGAGTATTTCGACAAGGATTGGGATCATGCGGCGCGCCGCGTCATGAGCCCGCCCTTCCGCAACAAGCTGCACCAGGATTCGCTGTGGGCCGGCCTGCAGGCGGGATCGCTGCAGGTGGTGGCGACCGACCACTGCGCCTTCACCACCAAGCAGAAGCGCAACGGCCTCGGCGATTTCACCAAGATCCCGAACGGCACCGGCGGGCTCGAAGACCGCTTGCCCGTGCTGTGGACGACGGGCGTCAACACCGGGCGGCTGACGATGAACGAGTTCGTCGCGGTGACTTCGACCAACATCGCCAAGATCCTCAACATGTATCCTAGGAAGGGCGCCATCGTCGAAGGCGCGGACGCCGACATCGTGGTGTGGGACCCCAGCGCCAAGAAGACCATCACCTCGAAGAAGCAGCAATCGGTGATCGACTACAACGTCTTCGAAGGTTTTGAGGTGACCGGCCTGCCGCGCTTCGTCTTTTCGCGCGGCGAATTGTCGGTCGAGGAAGCGGAGGTCAAGGCCAAGCCCGGCCATGGCGAATTCGTCGCCCGCGAGCCGAACGCGGCGGTCAACCGGGCTCTGTCGACCTGGAAGGACATTACCGCGCCGCGCAAGGTGGAACGCACCGGCATTCCGGCGACAGGCGTTTGACGTTGCGGAGCCCGGGGGCGCTCATTTCACTGGTCGTGGCGATGGTGGTCGCTGGTCCGGCAACAGGGGCCGAGAGGCTGGCCGGCTCCTGGGGCAACGATGCCGGCTGTGTCTTTGCAAAGGCCGGTTTTCAGGGCCGGGACGATTATATCGTGCTGACCGCCGAAGGCATCGAGACCTATGGCAGCGGCTGCCGGTTCGCGCAGCAATTGACGTGGGCGCCGGGCACGCAATCGCTTGATGCGACCTGTTCCGCCGAAGGCGAGGCGGGGACGACGGCTGAAACCGTTGTGGTCACCAACAAGGGCGAGGGTGGGTTCTTCGTGACCATTCCCGGTCTTGAAGAAATGGGGCCGTTGCAACCGTGTTCGTGACGTTGGAGCTGGGGGAATGAGCGCGCGCGGTTTGGGGCCGTCTGTTGCGATGATAGTCGTTCTGGCTGCGGGTCAGGCCCTTGCGGCAGGCATCGACCTGACGAAACCCTATGGGGACAAATATGGCTGCATCAACCGCAACGGCCAGGAAGTCGCCGCCGATCGGATGCTGCTTTTGACCGACGAGGCATTGGTCACCGCCGCCAGCGCCTGCACCTTCACGGAGAAGCAAGCTCAGGCTGATGGGTCGCTGGTGGTGACGGCAACATGCGAGGCGGAAGGCGAAGAGGGACAGGAGCCGACCAAATTCACCATCAAGCGCAGCGCCAAGAACGCCAAGAAGCTGACGGTCGCCGACGACGACGGCAATGTCATGGGCGAAGTGGCGCGGTGCAAATGACGGCAGTCCCGTCAGCGTCAGGCCACCAGCGCATCCAGTTCCGGCAACAGGACGACGCTTTCCTGTTCATTGGGATCGGTGCGGGCGATGACGGCCGAGGACGGGGCGTTGCTCAGATTGGCCGGCAGATGCGGTACGCCGGCCGGGATGTAGAAGAGGTCGCCGGCCTTGACGACGATGTGGTTCTCGAGCCTGTCGCCATACCATGTGTGGACCTCGCCCGAGAGCACATAGATCGCCGTCTCATGGCTTTCATGCAGATGCGCCTTGGCGCGGGCGCCAGGCGGCAGGGTGAGCAGATGCATGCAGATGCCGGACGAGCCGACCGTCTCGGCTGCAATGCCGGCAAAATAGGTCAATCCCTGCTTGCCTTCATAAGTGCTTTCAGGACGGATAAGGTGACAAGTGGGTTTGGGCGACATCGGCAAGGCTCCGGGCGTCGATTGGGTGGGATTGGACGAGTGGAAAGCAACATCAACGCGAATGCAACGGCATTTCATCCTGGGCGGCTGCGAGAGGCAGGCAGCAAGCGATGACGGGACAATCGCCAGCCGTCGTCTCGGCAAGCAGACTTGGCCTTACCTTTCAGACCAATGACGGTCCGGTAGAGGCGCTCTCCAATGTCGACCTGACCATCGGCAAGGGCGAGTTCGTCTCCTTCATCGGCCCATCGGGCTGCGGCAAGACCACCTTGCTGCGCGTCATCGCCGATCTGGAAAAACCGACATCGGGCACGATCTCGGTCAACGGCATGACGCCGGAACAGGCGCGCGAGAAACGCGCTTATGGCTACGTCTTCCAGGCGGCAGCCCTTTTCCCGTGGCGCACGATCGAGCGTAACGTGGCGCTGCCGCTGGAGATCATCGGCCTTTCGAGAGCGGAGCAGGCCGAGCGCATCAAGCGCACGATGGAGCTCGTCAACCTCTCCGGCTTCGAGAAGAAATACCCCTGGCAGCTTTCCGGCGGCATGCAGCAGCGCGCTTCGATCGCCCGCGCGCTCGCCTTCGACGCCGACCTGTTGCTGATGGACGAGCCCTTCGGCGCGCTGGACGAGATCGTGCGCGATCATCTCAATGAACAGCTTCTGGAATTGTGGGCGCGCACCAACAAGACGATCTGCTTCGTCACCCATTCCATCCCCGAGGCGGTGTATCTGTCGACGCGCATCGTCGTCATGTCGCCGCGCCCAGGTCGGGTTACCGACATCATCGAATCGACGCTGCCAAAGGAGCGGCCACTGGACATCCGCGAGACACCGGAGTTTTTGGCGATCGCGGCCCGCGTGCGCGATGGGTTGCGGGCAGGGCACAGCTATGATGATTGAGGGGGCGAACGACCGGCTGGCTCCTCTCCCCAACGGGGAGAGGGTGGCCGGAGCGAAGCGGAGGTCGGGTGAGGGGGCGGCGCCGACGGATCCGACCAAGAGAAATGTCGGGGCAACCGCTCGCGCCCGAAAGCTGCGGTTTGACGAGACCGAAGCTGAATACCGGCTTTGGGGGGAATTGAGAGGACGTCATCTCAACGGCTACAAATTTGTGCGGCAAGTGCCGCTCGGACCTTTCATCGCGGACTTCGTCTGCCGCGAGCAGGGGCTGATTGTCGAACTTGATGGCAGCCAACACGCGGATTCACTGACCGATCCCGCCAGGACAGCCTGGCTGAACGGACAAGGTTATTCGGTTCTGCGCTTCTGGAATCACGAAGTTTTGGCTGAGCGCCGAGCGGTCCTGGATACGATCTTGGCTTGTCTCGGCGGAAAGATTTCTACCCCCTCACCCGACCTCCGCTTCGCTCCGGCCACCCTCTCCCCGTTGGGGAGAGGAGGGCGCCCCGCTGGCGAGGCGCGATAGATGGACACCTTCCGCGAAAAATTCATCCCCGTGACCTCCATCCTCCTGGGCGTGGTGGTGCTCTGGTATGTCTTCGCCGTCATCCTAAACGCGCCCTTCCAGCGCGACCTCGACCGGCGCGCCGGGGAAACCCACGACACCGTCGAATTCAGCGGCAAGCCGCTGTCGCAGCCCAAGCCGACGCTGCCGGCGCCGCATCAGGTGGCGGTGAACTTCTTCGAGAACACGTTCCTGCGGCCCATCACATCGAGCCGCAGCCTTGTCTACAATGCCTGGGTGACCCTGTCGTCGACGTTGCTCGGCTTTGCCTTCGGCACGGCGCTCGGCATCGTCATCGCGGTCGGCATCGTGCATGTGGCGACGCTCGACCGCAGCCTGATGCCGTGGATCATCGCCTCGCAGACGATCCCCATTTTGGCGGTGGCGCCGATGATCATCGTCGTGCTGGGGGCGATCGGCATCAGCGGTCTGATCCCAAAGGCAATGATCTCGACCTACCTGTCGTTCTTCCCGGTGACGGTGGGCATGGTGAAGGGCCTGCGCTCGCCCGAACTCATGCATCTCAACCTGATGCACACCTACAATGCCAGTGTCTCGCAGACCTTCTGGAAGCTGCGGGTGCCGGCCTCAATGCCGTTCCTGTTCACGTCGATGAAGGTGGCGGTGGCGGCGAGCCTCGTCGGCGCCATCGTCGGCGAACTGCCGACCGGTGCTGTCGCCGGCATCGGCGCCAAGCTTTTGGCAGGCGCCTATTACAGCCAGTCCATCGACATCTGGTCCGCCCTTGTGGCGGGCTCGGTGGTGGCGGCCCTTCTGGTCATGGTGGTCGGCATAGCCGGGCGCCTCGTTGACCGCGCGATGGGCGGGAGGCCGGCATGAACTGGCTGAAGCCCTCCTGGCAAGCGGTGCTGGCCATTACGCTGTGTCTTGTAGCCCTGTCGCTCGGCGCGATGTCGAAGCCGGAAGCGGCCACCCTTGCAGACCCGACGGCAAGTTTCGACTACCCCTATTTCGGTATAAAGACCCCGATGATCGGCCTGGCCGTGCTGGCGGGGCTGATCTCGATGCTCAGGATTTCGGCGGTGGCTGAGGCTGCGGTGCTGTTTATCGGCGCTCACCTTGTCGCCTGGATGCTGATCTCGGGCATTACAGGGTTCGAAGGCATGGCATTGGCGCCGTATTTCCTGCTGCTCGCCGCTGCCTGGCTGCTGGCATGGCGCTGCGTCGCCGTGCTGTCGGGGCTTCGCCCGATGGCAAAAGGGGCGCGGATGGCGCTGCGCCTCATCATACCGGCGATCTTCGGCGCCTGGATCCTGATCATATGGGAAGCGATGACGCGTGGCGCCGGCATTCCCTTCATCCTTTTGCCGCCGCCGAGCGCCATCGGTGTGCGCATCGCCAGTTCCCTGCCGGTGCTCGGCGCCGATATCAGGCAGACCATCTTCAAGGCGGTGATCTTCGGTTATGTCATCGGCAGCGGCGCCGGCTTCCTGGTGGCGATTGCGGCCGACCGCGTGCCGTTCCTGCGCCGCGGTCTGCTGCCGATCGGCAATATGGTCTCGGCGCTGCCGATCATCGGTGTGGCGCCAATCATGGTGATGTGGTTCGGCTTCGACTGGCCGTCCAAGGCCGCGGTCGTCATCATCATGACCTTCTTCCCAATGCTGGTGAACACGGTTGCCGGTCTTGCCGCCTCCGGCCATATGGAGCGCGACCTGATGCGCACCTATGCGTCGGGCTACTGGCCAACACTCTTGAAGCTCCGGCTGCCGGCGGCAGCGCCCTTCATCTTCAACGCGCTGAAGATCAACTCGACGCTGGCGCTGATCGGCGCCATCGTCGCCGAGTTCTTCGGCACGCCTGTGGTCGGCATGGGCTTTCGCATCTCGACCGAGGTCGGGCGGATGAACATCGATATGGTCTGGGCCGAAATCGCAGTTGCAGCACTGGCGGGTTCGGTCTTTTATGGCGTGGTCGCTCTCGTCGAGAGAGCCGTCACGTTTTGGCATCCCTCTGTCCGTGGTGGATAGGGCGGTGGGTTCGCGTGTTAACTTCAGAGGGTAAAAACATGAAAAGACTGATCATTCCGATGCTGGCCGGCGCGATGTCGCTGGCCGCGTTCCAGGCAATGGCCGCCGACAAGGTGACCTTGCAGCTGAAATGGGTCACGCAGGCGCAGTTTGCCGGCTACTATGTCGCCAAGGCCAAGGGTTTTTATGAAGCAGAAGGCCTCGACGTCGACATCAAGCCGGGCGGTCCCGATATCGCACCCGAGCAGGTGATCGCCGGCGGTGGCGCCGACGTCATCGTCGACTGGATGGGCGGGGCGCTCGCCGCGCGCGAAAAGGGCGTGCCGCTGGTCAACATCGCCCAGCCGTTCAAGAAGGCCGGTATGGAGCTGGTCTGCCCGAAGGACGGCCCGATCAAGACCGAAGCCGATTTCAAGGGTCACACGCTGGGCGTCTGGTTCTTCGGTAACGAATATCCATTCTACGCCTGGATGAACAAGCTCGGCCTGAAGACCGAAGGCGGCCCGGACGGCGTCACGGTTTTGAAGCAGAGCTTCGACGTGCAGCCGCTGATCCAGAAGCAGGCGGATTGCATTTCGGTCATGACCTACAACGAGTACTGGCAGCTGATCGATGCCGGCTACAAGCCGGATCAACTGACCGTGTTCAACTACTCGGCGATGGGCAACGACCTGCTTGAGGACGGGCTCTATGCCTCGGAAGACAAGCTCAAGGATCCGGCTTTCGAAGACAAGATGGTGCGTTTCGTGCGCGCCTCGATGAAGGGCTGGAAATATGCCATCGACAACAATGACGAGGCCGCGGGCATTGTCATGGACGGCGGTGGCCAGGACGAAAACCACCAGAAGCGGATGATGAGCGAAGTCGCCAAGCTGATCGACAATGCCGACGGCAAGCTCGACCCGGCGACCTACGAGCGCACCGCCAAGGCGCTGCTCGACCAGAAGATCATCACCAAGGCGCCGACCGGCGCCTACACCACAGCCATCACCGACAAGGCGATCAAATAAGCCTTGCCAGGCAATTTCGACCTCGAGAGCGGCGCCTTTGACCAAATGTCAGAGGCGCCGTTCCTTTATGGTGTTCATGACGAAGCTGGTCTCGATCGACGCGACGCATTTCAGCCGCGCGATCTTTTCCTTGATGAAGCGCTCGTACTGTTCGAGGCTGCCGGTCACCACTTTCAACACATAATCGCGTGACCCGGTGACGAGGTGGCATTCCAGTACCTCTTCCCAACCGCGGATGGCGTCTTCGAACATGACGATCTCGTCCTCGTTCTGGCGGCTGAGCCGGACGGTGGCGATGGCGACCATGTTCCAGCCGAAGGCGGCCGGGTCGACCAGCGTGGTATAGCCCCGGATAATGCCGGCCTCCTCCAGCCGGCGTACCCTCCTCAAACATGGCGACGGCGACAGGCCGATGCGCTCCGCAAGCTCATTGTTGGTGATGCGGGCGTCGGCCTGCAGCTCGCGCAGGATCTTGCGGTCGAAATCGTCGGCTATCTTCTGTTGCACTTTTGCTCTCGCTCGGCAATTTGTTGCCGGGATGCAGCCATGCGAGGCCGAAAATAGCAAGGACTGGTGGACCGGGATCGCATAAATTGCTGGACGAGACTCCTCCAGAACGCAGGAAAAGCCATGACCGCGCCGCGCCCGTCGAAAACCCACATCGGCAACCACAAGCTCCATCCGGAAACGTTGATGTTGAGCTATGGCTTCGATCCGCAACTGTCGGAAGGCGCCGTCAAGCCGCCGGTGTTCCTGACCTCGACCTTCGTGTTCAAATCGGCGGAGGAGGGACGCGACTTCTTCGACTACACATCCGGCCGCAAGGAGCCGCCGAGCGGCACGGCGTCCGGCCTGGTCTATTCGCGCTTCAATCATCCCAACTCGGAGATCGTCGAGGACCGGCTGGCGGTCTATGAGGGAACGGACGCCTGCATCCTGTTCTCGTCGGGCATGTCGGCGATCGCCACGACGCTGCTCGCCTATGCCCGGCCGGGCGATGTCATCCTGCATTCGCAGCCGCTTTACGGCGGCACCGAGACGCTTTTGACGCGCACGCTGTCCGGCTTCGGCATCGGCGCTGTCGGCTTCGCCGACGGCGTCGACGACAAGGCGGTGCGGGCCGCTGCTGATGCAGCGGTGGCGAAGGGGCGTGTCTCGGTCATTCTCATCGAAACGCCGTCGAATCCGACCAACAGCCTGGTGGACATCGCACTGATCCGGAAGTTTGCCGACGAGATCGGCGCAAGCCAAGGATCAACGCCGATCATCGTCTGCGACAACACGCTGCTCGGCCCGGTGTTCCAGCGACCGATCGAACATGGCGCGGATGTCTCCGTCTATTCGCTGACCAAATATGTCGGCGGCCATTCCGACCTGATCGCCGGTGCGGCGATGGGCAGCAAGGCGGTGACCAAGCCGATCAAGGCGCTGCGCGGCGCCATCGGCACGCAACTCGACCCGCATTCCTGCTGGATGCTCGGCCGCTCGCTGGAGACGCTGTCCATCCGCATGGAGCGCGCCAACGACAATGCGCGGCTCGTGGCCGAATTCCTGCGCGATCACGCCAAGGTCGAGAAGGTGCATTACCTGCCGTTCCTGGGCGAGGATACGGCAGCGGGACGGGCCTACAAGGCGCAATGCAGCGGCGCCGGGTCGACATTTTCTTTCGATATCAAAGGCGGAGAGAAGGCGGCCTTCGCATTTCTCAACGGGCTGCAAATATTCAAGCTGGCGGTGAGCCTCGGCGGCACGGAGTCACTCGCCAGCCACCCGGCGGCGATGACGCACTCCGGCATTCCCTTCGACGTGCGCCAGCGCATCGGCGTGCTGGAGACCACGGTCAGGCTGTCGATCGGCGTCGAGCATCCGGACGATCTTATTGCCGACCTGACGCAGGCGCTGGCAGCGGTCTGATAGCTCGCTTGTAGATATCAGGAAAGGGGCGATCGTCTTGGCAGCGTCGGCGGGACAGCACCCCCCTCTGTCCTGCCGGACATCTCCCCCTCAAGGGGGGAGATCAGCAGCTCTGACTATAGCGCCCTGTCTGCAACGCTGCAGATTGGCGAAGGGCGACATGACATCCAATCTCCCCCCTTGAGGGGGAGATGTCCGGCAGGACAGAGGGGGGTGTGACGGAACTCGGCTTTCGCTGCCAACTTCTCAGCTCTTGTCGCGGATCTGCGTCATCGTCCGCGTCGGCGTGATCGCCTCGGGGTCGAGCCTGATTTCGACGATCGCCGGCTTGCCGCTGGCGCGGGCACGCTCGAAGGCAGGGGCAAAATCTGCCGTGTTCTCGACCGTCTCGCCGTGGCCGCCATAGGCGCGGGCAAGAGCGGCAAAGTCAGGGTTCTTCAGATCGGTGGCGACGACACGGCCGGGATAGTCGCGCTCCTGGTGCATGCGGATGGTGCCGTAGATGCCGTTGTTCACGACGATAACGATGATCGGCAGGTCGTATTGCACGGCGGTAGCGAATTCCTGTCCGTTCATCAGGAAGCAGCCGTCGCCGGCAAAGGCGATCACGGTGCGGTCGGGATGGAGCGCCTTGGCGGCGACCGCAGCCGGGGTGCCGTAACCCATCGAACCGGAGGTCGGCGCGCCTTGGGTGGCGAAGCGGCGGAAGCGGTGGAAGCGGTGCACCCAGGTGGCGTAATTGCCGGCGCCGTTGGTGAAAATGGCGTCATCGGGCAAAATCTTTTCCAGATAGTTCATGATCGGCCCCATCTGGACCGGGCCGGGGCCGGTCTCAGGCGGCGTCGACCAGTCGAGGTAGGCAGCGTGTGCTTTCGCTGTCTCATCCGCCCAGGCTGGCGTGGAGGTTGGCTTGCGCTTGGCAAAAGCCTCGACGAAGGCCGAAGGCGAAGCGTTGATCGCCAGGGTCGGCCGGTAGACGCGGCCGAGTTCGCCGGCATCGGCATGGACATGGACCAGCGTCTGGTCGGGGTAAGGGCTCTTCAGCAACGTATAGTCGGAGGACGGCATCTCGCCCATGCGGCCGCCGATCAGCAGCACCAGGTCGGCCTGCTTGATGGCGGTGGCCAGCTTCGGGTTGATGCCGATGCCGACATCGCCGGCATAGTTCGGGTGCAGATGGTCGAACAGCATCTGGCGGCGGAAGGAGCAGCCGACCGGCAGCGACCAGGCCTCGGCAATGGTGCGCATACGTGCCACCGCTTCCTCGTCCCAGCGTGTGCCGCCGAGGATGACGAAGGGACGCTTGGCTTTGGCCAGAAGCTTTTCCAAAGCATCGAGTTCGGCTTCGCCGGGCCGGGTTTCGACCGGCGTGTGCGGCAAGGCCGCGGGCGCGTCGACAAGACTGGTCAGCATGTCCTCCGGCAGCGAGACGACGACGGGGCCGGGGCGGCCCGATGTCGCGACAGCAAAGGCGCGGGTGACGAGTTCGGGGATGCGCGCGGCGTCGTCGATCTCCACCACCCATTTGGCGATGTCGCCGAAGAAGCGCTTGTAGTCGACCTCCTGGAAAGCCTCGCGCTCCTTGGCGTGGCTGGCGACCTGGCCGATGAACAGGATGACGGGTATCGAATCCTGCATGGCAATGTGAATGCCGGCCGACGCATTGGTGGCGCCGGGGCCGCGGGTGACGAAGCAGATGCCGGGCTGGCCGGTCAGCCGCCCCTGGCAGTCGGCCATCATGGCGGCGCCGCCTTCCTGTCGGCAGACAATGGTGCGGATGGGCGAGTCATGCAATGCGTCGAGCACCGCGAGATAGGATTCGCCGGGCACGCAGAAGATGCGGTCGGTGCCGTTCGCGTCGAGTGCGTCGACAATCAGTTGTCCACCGGTCTTCATCGTCCAGACTTCTCCAGTTCGGCAAGAATTTCTTCGGTATGTTCGCCAAGGCGTGGCGAAGGGCGTTCATAGACCAGCGGTGTGCCGGACATCACCATCGGCGCGCGCACCGAGGGCAGACGATTGCCATGGCCATCGTCGAGGTCGAGGCGCATGCCGCGTGCGATCGTCTGCGGGTCGGCAAACATCTGGCCGATATTGTTGATCGGGCTCGCCGGCACGCTTGCCGCTTCGAGCTTGGCCAGCAACGGGTCTCGGTCCCAGTTCTTCAGCGTCTCGATCATGTGCTCGCGCAATTTCACCCGGTTGGCGACGCGGGCCGGATTGGTGGCGAAATCGGGATTCGCTGAGAGATGGTCGAGTCCGACGGCGGCGCAGAATTTGGCGAACTGGCCGTCATTGCCGACCGCCAGGATGATATGGCCGTCCCTGACCGGGACAACCTCATAGGGCGCAATGTTCATATGCGCATTGCCCATCTGCACCGGCGCCTTGCCGGAGACGAGATAGTTGAGGTTCTGGTTGCCGAGTGCGGAAATCTGCGTGTCGAACAGAGCCATATCGATATGCTGTCCCTGGCCGGTCTTTTCGGCATGGCGAAGCGCTGCCTGGATGGCGATCACCGAATAGAGGCCGGTGAAGATGTCCGATATGGCGACGCCGGCTTTTTGCGGCTCGCGCCCGACCTCGCCGGTGATCGACATCATGCCGGCCATGGCCTGGATGATGAAATCATAGCCGGCGCGGGGTGCGTAAGGCCCATCCTGGCCGAAGCCGGTGATCGAGCAGTAGACGAGCTTTGGATTGATCGCCTTCAGGCTCTCGTAATCGAGCCCGTATTTCTTGAGGCCGCCGAGCTTGAAGTTCTCGATCAGAATGTCGGCCGTGGCAACCAGCCGGCGCACCGTCTCGGCCCCTTCGGGCGTCGAGAAATCGACGGCGATGGAGCGCTTGCCGCGATTGCAGGAGTGGTAATAGGCGGCCGACAGGTTCTCGCCATCATGGCTCATGACGAAGGGAGGACCCCATTTGCGGGTATCGTCGCCGCCATCGGGGCTCTCGACCTTGATGACATCGGCGCCGAGATCGGCCAGCAATTGTCCTGCCCACGGGCCGGCCAGGATGCGGGCGAGTTCGACGACGCGGACGCCTTTCAGCGGAGGTTCAGCCATAAATCACCAAAAACGGGTCGGAACCGCAGCCTCTATCAACCCGGGATGCCGCTGTCACGGGCCTTGCGGTGGGCCAGCGATGTCAGCGTTTGAGCACGCTATCGGCCCAGGCAGCGAAATCGTCCATGACGACATCGCGGTTCACCTCGTTCAGGCTTTCGTGGCGGGTGTCGGCGTAAACCTTTGAAACCAGATTCGAAAAGCCCATCGCGCGCATGCGTTTGGCGAGATGATCGATGCCCTTGCCATAGTCGGAGGCCGGATCCTTCTCTCCGCCGACGATGCTGACGGGCAGGTCGCGCCTGATGCCGGCAAAGCCGGAATCCTTGCCGCCTTTCTGCGTCATCTCCACGACATCGCGCCACATCGAGATCGAGGCATCCCAGCCGCACAGCGGGTCGGCGATGTACTTGGCCACTTCAGCCTCGTCGCGCGACAGCCAGTCGAACGGCGTCTTGTGGTTGGGCACCGCCTTGCCCCAGGTCTGGAAGGTCAGCCTTGGCAAGACGCGTGAGGGAACATCGGAGCCGAGCCTGAAGCGCTCATAAGCGAGGATGGCGAGTGCAAGCCGGCCAAGCAGGCCTTGTGAGAAATTGCCGTTCCAGATCGCCGCGGCGTGGACGCGCGGCGAGTGCGCCAGCAGGTAGTTGAGCGCCACCGACGCACCCATCGAATGGCCGAACAGGATGACCGGCAGGCCGGGCTGCTCCTTCGCAATCAAATCGTGGACTGCGTCGACATCGGAGATCACCTTGGCCGGGCCGCTTGTGCCGGCGAACCTGCCGAGCGGGGCATCGGGCGCCTTGGTCGCGCCATGGCCGCGATGGTCGTGGACGTAGACGTGAAAACCGCGGGTGCTGAGGTAATCCGCGAAGCGGGCATAGCGCGCGGCGTGTTCGGCCAAGCCATGGTTACTCTGGACGACGGCCCGTGGAGAGCCGCTCGCGTGCTTCACATAGAGGTTGAGCGTGGCCCCGGTCGGTGAGGCCAGCGTCGTCTGCTCGTCAAATGCCATCTCTCGCTCCCGTCGGCGACTGTTGGGCGACGGCGTGACCGGCGTCAAGGGGAGGGCTATTGACAGTATGCTGTCAATTTGATTATATGACAGCATACTGTCAAAATGGGGAGCATGAGCATGAAAACCTTTTCGACCGTTTCGCGCCGCGCGTTTCTGCTGGCGAGCCTGTCATCCGCAATGCTCCTGCCCGGCATTGCATCCAGCAAAACCAGGGAGATGACCATGAAGACCTCAACCATTGCCGGCCCGCAGGGCCAGCTTGCCGGCTACGACATCAAATCCGGCGGCGGCCTGCCGATCCTGTTCGCGCATGGCGATTGCAGCCGCGCCACACAGTGGAACCGGGTGATGCAGCTCACCGCAGGTGGCCGTGAGGCGGTCGCCTTCGATTTTCGCGGCCATGGCGCATCGGCGCCTGCAACTGATGCCGACTACGGCTATGACGGCCGTGCCGACGATATCGGTGCGGTGGCGGATGCGTTCGGCCTGAAGCGGTTTGTCCTCGTTGCGCATAGCGGCGGCAGTGGGGCCGCGCTCGCCTATGCCGCCGGCCATGCCGACCGTGTTGCCGGCATCCTGCTGGTCGATCCGGCGACCGATCCGCGCGCCCTGCCCAAAGAGATTCGCGACGGGTTCGTGCGCGATCTGGCGGGGCCAAACGGCGGCGGTGTCCTGAGCGCTTATTACACCTCGATCGCCGGCTCCAATGAAGATGTCCGCAAACAGGTCCTCGCCGATGCGGCGGTGGTCGATCCGGCGGCTCGGGCAGGCGTCGGCAAGGCGCTGGCGGAATGGAATCCCGAACCGACGCTCGATGCCTATCACGGGCCGATCTTCGTGCTGGCCACGGAGGCCAATGACAATGCGGCGGCCCTGTTTCGGCTGCGCATCGGAATTGGCCACAGAACCGTCGCCGGTTCCGGCCATTGGGTGATGCTTAACAAGCCGGAGGCGGTGGCTGAAGCCGTCAACACTTTCGTTTCCACCATCGAGGCCGGCCAGAAATGACAAGCAGGACCGAAGCCGGAGATGTGCTCACCGAACTGGTGCTTGCCGTGTTCCGGCTGAATGGCGGGTTTCTCGACGCGGCCGACCGGCTGGCCGAGCCTGCCGGGTTGACGGCGGCGCGCTGGCAGGTTCTGGGCGCGGTGCTGAAGGAGCCGAAATCGGTGGCCGACATTGCCCGCGACATGGGGCTTGCCCGCCAGAGCGTGCAGCGCCTTGCCGACATTCTGGCCGCCGAAGGGCTCGCCGCCTATGCGGACAACCCGGCGCACCGCCGCGCGAAGCTCCTGGCGATGACCGATGCCGGCCGGGCCGCGATCCGGGATATCGGCATGCGCCAGCATGTCTGGGCCAACCGCATCAGCGAGGGCATCGAGGCTCGCGCGCTCGAGACAGCGCTTGATCTGCTGCGTATGTTGACGAAGCGGGTCGAGGAGGGCGGGGTCTGATCGACCGAGCGATTGTTTTTTGCGGCGGACGAAAGAAATCGTAATTCTGACATGTCGTACGTTTTTAGCTTGCGCTATGAAACGCTAGGAGTGCTGGAATGCGGATATCGGCGATATGGGGTGCGGTGTTGGTGGCGCTGGCCGGTGTCGGCCTAGCGCGCGCCGATGTGAAGATGAGCGGCTCCTTCATGGCCGATGCGGCTTGCCCGGCGACGCAGGCGATCAAGAGCGGCAAGAACCCCGGCAATATCGCGACAACGGCTGGACAGAGCTACGACCTCCTGGCCGGCAACAAGGATGCGCCGACGCATTACCTCATCCGCGTGCCGGGCGCCGATCCTGAGCGTCGCTGGGTCAAGATCAGCTGCGGTCATGTCGCCGGCGGCAGCGCAGCCGCCCAGCCGGCCGCGCCCGCCGATCAGGGCAAGCCTACGGCTTCGGGAAAGCCCGAATATGTCTTTGCGCTGAGTTGGCAGCCGGCCTTCTGCGAAACCAAGGCAAGCAAGCCCGAATGCCAGGCGCAGACGGCGGGCGGTTTCGACGCGTCGCATTTCACTTTGCATGGTCTGTGGCCGCAACCGAACGGCAATTTCTATTGCCAGGTGCCGGCGAGCGACAAGGCCAATGATAATCCGGCCCATTGGGCCGACCTGCCGCCGGTCAACCTCGATGCCAATACGCGCGCCGAACTCGACCAGGTGATGCCTGGCACCGCCTCCAAGCTCGAACGGCATGAATGGATCAAGCACGGCACCTGCTACGGCAAGAGCCAGCAGGAGTATTTTGCCGAGGCGCTGAACCTGATGCGGGCGGTGAATGCCTCGCCGGTGCGCCAGCTCTTCACCAGGAACGTCGGCAAGCAACTGACTTCGGACCAGATCCGCAGCACCTTCGACAGCGCGTTCGGCGCCGGGGCGGGCGCGCGGGTGCGTGTCTCCTGCCTGGTCGATCCGTCGAGCGGCAGGCGGCTGATCGGCGAGCTGACGCTCGGCCTGACCGGCCCGATCGGTCCGGACAGTTCGCTGGGCACTCTCATGCTCGCCTCGGCGCCGACGACCAAGGCGGGCTGTCCGAAGGGTTCGGTCGATGCGGCCGGGTTCCAGTAGGATATCCGTCTGTCGCTTGGCAGTGACGCGGTGATATGGTCTGGCTGTGATTCATTCGGCGGGGGTGGCGATGAGTGGCATGACATCAGGCGGGCTGGCGCGGCTGGCTTTCTGGGCCAGGGGAATGACAGCCATAAAAGACGGCCGCATGGAATGGCCGGGCTTTTCCTATACCGATGCCGAGTGGGCGCGCATGCGCGTGCTTGCCGCGCCGATCGGGGCAGGCCGCTACCAGCTGTTCACTTGGGTCAATGCCGCGATCTTCATCGCCATTGCCGCGCTCGGCATCGTCTGTGTCTTCCTGCCGCTGGCGACACTTTTGTTTCCGGTGCCGGCCGAGACCAGCGCGCTCAAATTCTCGGCTCTGCTGGCGGCGTGTGCCTTCCTCATAATCGGGCTCGGCTTGCCGATCTCCATGCGCCTGTCGAGCGCGTTGGCCATCTCCCGGGAGATGCGCGCCGGTCTTGTCGGCGAAGCCGGTGACGAAGCGCTGGCAGCAAAAGTGTCTTGGCAGATCAACCGCATCATGCTGGTCATGTGCGGCCTGCTGGTGCCCGGGATTCTGTTGTTCATCGCTTATGACATCGACGCCAGTCCGATCATCACCACGCTGAAATGGCTGGCCATCGCGCTGATAGCCGTTTCAGTTGCGGTCGGCGCGTTGCAGCAGCGCAAGCGGAGCTGACAACCTTATCCGCTGACGCCACGTGTGGACAATGTCCAGGCACTGAGGTCTTCGGCATCGTCATGCGCTTCGCCGACGACGCGGTCACGCCCGGTGGATTTGGCCCTGTAGAGACGCTCGTCGGCAAGGGCGAAGAGATCGGCAAGCGACGCTACGGTCTCGTCGACAGTGGCGATGCCGGCGCTGACGCTGATGTCGAACCGGTTTACGCACGCCTTGACGGCCTGGCGGAGGTTTTCTCCGAGCAACCTGGCGACCGCATGCGGCTGCGAGCAAAGGATGGCGAACTCCTCGCCGCCGATCCTGAAAACCTGATCGTGCGCGCCGGCCGCCTGGGTCAGTACCTGGGCGATCGATCTCAGCACCCTGTCGCCCTCGGCATGGCCGAAGCGATCGTTGATCGACTTGAAATGGTCGACGTCGACGATCAGCAGGCTGAGCGGCTGGGCCGTGCGCAGGCTGACAGCAACCAGACGTTCGCCGTCGCTGTCAAAGCGTCCCCTGTGCAACAGGCCGGTGAGGCCGTCGCGGCCGACATGTTCGACCAGGGCTTCGTAGCGCTCGCGGTAGGTCAAGGTATCGAAGACGTCGGACAATCCGCGCGGTGCGGTAACCCGCCGCGTTTCGAACCATCTGAGGTAGGCGACAAGCATGGCGCTGTAAGCAAAAGCGGCACCCATCTTGGCGAACCAGCCGCCGAAGAAGACGGCGATCGGTGCGCCTGCGACGAAATGCAGGGCGGTGAAAAATCCGGCCTGGTCGAAGGTGAGCACGCAGGCGACGCAAATCAGGATGCGGGAGAACGGCGCCTTGCGCAGATAACGCCCGAGCTTTTCGTAAAGCAGGATGATCAGGATGGCGTCGATGAAGAGCAGCGTCGTGCCCCACACCATCAGCCAGCCCAACTGGTCGATGAAACCGATATCGGGAAGCTTGCCGTCGGAAAGGGCTGAAATATCGTGCAGGCGCAGGATCAGGACCAGCCCGATCATCAAGGCGTTGCCGAGCAAAAGGCCATAGATCGGCTGGCGCACCGTGGCCGCATCTTCCTTCATGTAGAGCAGAAGCAGCATCACCAGCTTGCCGGAAAACAGCACCGCCGAGCCTGGTGAGACCATGCCGAAGGGCAGGGCGACATAGAAGACGCTGGCGAGATAGGTTTCGAGGAAATGCATGGCGCCCAGCGCGCAGACGAAGACGCCGAGGCCGATGCGATCCCTGAAGCGGAACAGCGTGACCATGACGCTGAAGTAGACGACCGCTTCGGCAAGGAGCAGGAAACTGTTCAGCACTACCTTCGGTCCGATCTCTACTTTCGATCGCGACAGGCCAGCGATCGATCCTGTTTTGACGCTGAAGGGTTAACCGGGGATTTCAACGCTCCCTACAACCGGCGGAAAACTTAACGTGCGGTGTACACCCGGCTTGAAATGGCAAAAGCGATTGCCGTTCGGCCCGGCATCGCCTACATAGCGGCCAACCTCCATTCAATCCGACATTTCGGTCAATCATCAAGGAAAGCGCGCGTGGCACGCCAGTTCATCTATCACATGGCCGGCCTCAACAAGGCCTATGGCACCAAGAAGGTGCTTGAGAATGTCCATCTCTCCTTCTATCCCGACGCCAAGATCGGCATCCTCGGCCCCAACGGCTCGGGCAAGTCGACGATCCTCAAGATCATGGCCGGGCTCGACAAGGAGTGGAACGGCGAAGCCTGGCTCGCCGAAGGCGCCACCGTAGGCTATCTCGCGCAGGAGCCGGCGCTCGATGCCAACAAGACGGTGTTCGAGAACATCATGGAAGGCGTCGCCGCCAAGACCGCCATCATCGAGCGCTACAACGAATTGATGATGAACTACTCCGACGAGACGGCTGACGAGTCGGCCAAGCTCCAGGACGAGATGGACCGGTTGAACCTGTGGGATCTCGAACAGCAGGTCGAGATGGCGATGGAAGCGCTGGGCTGCCCGCCCAAGGATTCCGAGGTCACCAAGCTTTCGGGCGGTGAGCGCCGCCGCGTCGCGCTCTGCCAGCTGCTGCTGCGTCAGCCCGACCTCTTGCTGCTCGATGAACCTACCAACCATCTCGACGCCGAGACCACGGCGTGGCTGGAAAAACACCTGCGCGCCTATCCCGGCGCGGTGATGATCATCACCCACGATCGCTATTTCCTCGACAATGTCACCGGATGGATTCTCGAGCTCGATCGCGGCCGCGGCATCCCCTATGAGGGCAACTACACCAAGTACCTCGAAGCCAAGGCCAAGCGCCTCAAGCAGGAAGGTCGCGAGGACGACGCCCGCC
The DNA here is from genome assembly GCF_040318615.1 of Mesorhizobium sp. M1078. Lineage (NCBI taxonomy): Bacteria > Pseudomonadati > Pseudomonadota > Alphaproteobacteria > Hyphomicrobiales > Phyllobacteriaceae > Mesorhizobium > Mesorhizobium sp. M1078. The sequence goes on along the minus strand of NZ_JAMYMP010000016.1, from coordinate 80,434 downwards.
AGCGCGCCATCGGTCGCGAACGCGAGTGGATCCAGTCCAGCCCGAAAGCCCGCCAGACCAAGTCCAAGGCGCGTATCCAGGCGTTCCAGGACCTGCTGGATGCAGCCGACAAGCGGCGGCCGAGCGATACGCAGATCGTCATTCCGCATGGCGAGCGGCTCGGCAATGTGGTGATCGAGGCGGAAGGCCTGTCGAAGGGCTTTGGCGACACGCTTTTGATCGAAGGCCTGGAATTCAAGCTGCCGCCGGGCGGCATCGTCGGTGTCATCGGCCCGAACGGCGCCGGCAAGACGACGCTGTTCCGCATGATCACCGGCCAGGAAACGCCGGATGCCGGCTCTGTCCGCATCGGCGAAACGGTGAAGCTCGGCTATGTCGACCAGAGCCGCGATGCGCTCGATCCGTCAAAGACGGTGTGGGAGGAGATTTCCGGCGGCGCAGAAGTAGTCAAGCTCGGCAAGTTCGAGGCCAACACGCGCGCCTATTGTGCGTCGTTCAACTTCCGTGGCGGCGACCAGCAGCAGAAGGTCGGCAACCTCTCCGGCGGCCAGCGCAACCGCGTGCATCTGGCAAAAATGCTGAAGACCGGTGGCAATGTGCTGCTGCTCGACGAGCCGACCAACGATCTCGACACAGAAACGCTGGCGGCGCTCGAAGACGCGCTGGAAAATTTTGGTGGCTGCGCCGTCATCATCTCGCATGATCGTATGTTCCTCGACCGTCTGGCCACGCACATCCTGGCCTTCGAGGGCGACAGCCATGTCGAATGGTTCGAGGGCAATTTCGAGGATTACGAGCAGGACAAGATCCGCCGGCTCGGCCCCGAGGCCGTCAACCCGCACAGGATGACGTACAAGAGGTTGACGCGGTAAGGGAGCAACCGGGGCGGCGAATTTCTCAACTGATACGAGGAAAGCTCAAATGGCCGATTGGTCCGCCGCCCAATATCTGAAATTCGAGGATGAGCGCACGCGGCCCGCGCGCGATCTTGTTGCGCAGGTGCCGGTGGATTTCCCGCGCCGGGTGGTCGACATCGGCTGCGGCCCGGGCAACTCGACCGAGCTGCTGGTCGAGCGCTGGCCGGATGCTGAGGTCATCGGTTTCGATACCTCTCCCGACATGATCGAAAAGGCGAGGGCGCGCCTGCCCAGCGTCAATTTCGACCTCGCCGATGCCTCGACATGGCGACCGGCCGAGCCGGTCAACGTCATCTTCGCCAACGCGGTATTCCAGTGGCTGCCCACCCACCCGGTAGTGTTTCAGCGGCTGATGGGCTTTCTCGCCCCCGGTGGCGCGCTCGCCGTCCAGATGCCCGACAATCTGCTTGAGCCGTCGCATCAGGTGATGCGCGAGACGGCCGCCGAAATGCCGTTCGCCGCCAAGATGGCAGGTGCTGCGCGCGGACCGCTGCCGGCGGTGTCGTTCTATTATGATCTCTTGTCGCCGCTCTCCGACCGGGTGGATATCTGGCATACGGCCTACAATCATCCGCTGACCGACGCCGAGGCGATCGTCGAATGGGTGAAGTCGACGGGGCTGAAGCCTTTCCTCGATCCGCTGGACGCCGACGAGCGCAAGATCTTCCTCGACAGCTACACGGCCAAAATTGCCAAGGCCTATCCGAAGACCGCAAACGGCAAGGTGCTGCTGCGCTTCCCGCGCATTTTCATCGTCGCCAAGCGGGCCGGCTAGCACTCCCGATGACATCCGGCCACAGCCTATGGTTTAAGCCGGCGTAAACCGGTGGGGTGAGAAAAGTGTTGTGTCGCGCCCCCTGGTCGTTCACATGAGAACGACAACGCCTGCGCATGGACGGACTGGATATGCATCGCGTCATCATCAGCGGCATCGGCGTTGAAATCCCTGAAGCCAAGATCACCAATGAAGAACTGGTCGCCAGTTTCAACGCTTGGGTCGACACGGAGAATGCGCGCCGGCAAGGCCCGGATGAGACGCTGCTGCAGAAATCCGACAGCGCCTTCATCGTCCATGCCTCAGGCGTCCAGACCCGGCATGTCATCGAGCGCGAAGGCATTCTCGATCCGACCCGCATGGCGCCGCGCATTCCGGCGCGGCCCGATGATGCGCTGTCGCTGCAGGCCGAGTTTGGAGTGGCCGCGGCCCGGAAGGCGCTCGACCATGCCGGCCTGAAGCCGTCCGACATCGACCTGGTGATCTGCTCGGCCTCGCACCAGCAACGGCCCTATCCGGCGATCGCCATCGAAATGCAGGAGGCGCTGGGCACCAAGGGCGCCGGCTTCGACATGGGGCTTGGTTGTTCATCGGCCGCGGCCGCCTTGCACATTGCGGCCAATCTCGTGCGGGCGGGTGCGCACAAGCGCGTGCTGGTGGTCACGCCGGAGATCATCACCGGCCATCTCAATTTCCGCGATCGGCAGACGCATTTCATCTTCGGCGATGCATCGGTGGCGATGGTGGTCGAGGGGCTGGGCGAGGGCGAGAGGCGGCCGGGGCGTTTCGAGGTGCTGGACACGCGCACCTGGACGCAGATGTCGAACAATATCCGCACCAATCTGGGCTATCACACCCGCACCGCCCAGGACGATCCTTACATGATCAACCTCGAAGGCAATCTGATCAAACAGGTCGGCAACAAGGTGTTCAAGGAAGTCACCGTCGCCGGCCACAAATTCATTGTCGAATTCCTCGCCGAACACGGGCTGACGCCGCAAGCCATCAGGCGCTTCTGGCTGCATCAGGCCAATGCGCGCATCAACGCCATGATCCTGAAACTGGCCTTCGGCCACGAGGTTGACCACGACCGCGCGCCGATGGTGCTGGAGCGGCTCGGCAACACCGCCGGCGCCGGCGCCATCATCGCGCTGTCGGAAAACCACGCCGACATGAAGCCCGGCGATTTCGGCGTGCTGTGCGCCTTCGGCGCCGGCTATTCGATCGGCGGCGCGCTTTTGCGGATGCTGTAATCAGGCCGGCATGAACGGCACCAGCATCGGTACGCTGCGGGCATAATCGTCATAGGCGTTGCCGAGTTCTCCGCGCAGAAAGCGTTCCTCCAGCCTTGCCTTCATGACGATGCCGATGGTGAGAAGAATCGCGCCGGCGATTCCCCAGACCGTGCCTTTGGCCGCCATTGTGGCAAGCATCGCCAGAAGCAGTCCGGTATAGATCGGGTGGCGGACCATTCTGTAGGGACCGGTGTCGACGACACGGTGCTCGGCCTTGGCCGTCACCGAAGCCGACCAGAGACGGCCGAGATGCAACCGCGCCCACCAGGCGAACAACAGGCCAACGGCAACAAGCCCTGCGCAGATCCACGCTTCGGCAAGGGTCGGAAACCAGAATCGCAGCCGGCCGGCATAGCCATGCGCGGGAATGAACAGCAGCACCGCGCCGATCAACCACAAAGCGCGATAGCGAAGCTCCTCCTGGATGCCGGCACGCTTTTTCGCCGGGTCGGCCCAGAAGGCGGCTAGAAACCAGGACACGACCCAGATCAGCCAAAGCAGCGCGATTGCAGTCCCGGGACGCATGGAAACCTCCGCAGACTTGTCTCACCATGAGGCCGGTGCAGCACGGCGGCAATGCGGCGCAGTACGATAGGATATGCGATCCGCGGTAAGAAGATCGTGATCGGCTGCCATCAGCCCGCTTGATCGGATCATCATTGCTTTGGACTGGACCGGGCTCGTGGCTATCGCTAATGCGACCTTGCACAAGGAGTAAGCCATGCTGGATCTTTTCCCTGAGGCTCCGATCGAGATCATTTCAGCGCGAAAACTCGTAGCCAGGGTGACGGCGCTCTACGCCGCACCGTCGAATCACTTCCAGACGCGCCCGGTGGAAGCATTGCAGCTCGGTTTCGAAGGCATCGACGGCGACTTCCACGCCGGCGCCACCCGTCGTTCGGGCGGTCGCGAACCCTGGTATCCGCGCGGCACCGAAATCCGCAACGAGCGGCAGATATCAATCGTAGCAGGGGATGAACTCGCCGTCATTGCCGAGCGGATGGGGCTGGCCGAGATCAAGCCGGAATGGATCGGCGCCAATCTGCTGATCGAAGGCGTGCCGCATCTCTCGATGCTGCCGTCAGGCACGCTGCTGTTCTTTAGAGGTGGCGTGACGATCAAGGTCGATGCGCAGAACGGGCCTTGCCGGCTTGCTGGACGTTCGATCGCCGAAAACGCCGGGATGGCCGATCGGGAGGCCGGCGCGCTGGCCTTCCCGAAGGCGGCGAAACGGCTGCGCGGCCTCGTTGCCTGGGTCGAGAAACGGGGTCGTATGACAACAGGGGAAGAGATCTCGGTGCGCGTGCCCGAGCAGTGGATTTATCGATCCTAGTACCGGGCTAGGGCACGGGCTGCGCCGCCGGGGCGACGCAGCCGGATTTCAAGACGCGCTCAGGCCGCCTTGCGGTTCTTCTTGGCGCCCTGCGCCTCGACGGAAACGTGGTCCCACTTTTCCCACAGCGCGATGCGGTTGGCGTATTCCTGCTTGATCATCGGCAGGCCGCCATCGCCGAAGAAGACGCGCAGCGGCGGCTCGGCCGCGTCGACGATTTCAAGCATCGCCGGTCCGGTGGCCTCGGGGTCGCCGGCGACCGAGTTGGCGCGGCGTTCCGCCATCTTGGCGCGGGCCGGCGCGTAAGCCTCGATCGCTTTGGAGACCTTGGCCGAGGCGCCGGACCAATCGGTGGAGAAGCCGCCCGGTTCGACAAGCGTCACATGGATGCCGAATTCGGCGACCTCGATGCTGAGCGACTGGCTGAAGGCTTCGAGCGCCCATTTCGAGGCATGGTAAAGGCCGAGCGACGCAAAGGCGTTGACGCCGCCGATCGACGAGATCTGGATGATGTGGCCGGAGCCCTGCGCCCGCATGATCGGCAAAGCCGCCTGGGTGACCCAGAGCGCGCCGAACACATTGGTTTCGATCTGGTCGCGGGCTTCCTGTTCGCTGACTTCCTCGATGGCGCCGAAATGGCCATAGCCGGCATTGTTGATGACGACGTCGAGCCGGCCAAAGCGCTTGTGCGCCTCGGCGATGGCCGCATCGACGGCCTTCTTGTCGGTGACGTCGAGCTTGATCGCGGCGACATTATCGCCGTATTTCGCGACGAGGTCGGCGAGCGTGCCAGCATCGCGCGCGGTTGCGGCGACACGGTCGCCGCGAGCGAGTGCGGCCTGGGCCCAGACTCGGCCAAAGCCTTTCGACGATCCGGTGATGAACCAAACGTTGCTTGTCATGACGTGGAATCCTTTCCCATGCGGGCCGTGAACTGGGAAGCGGAGGCTTCTCCGCTTCCGCGATATACGGTGCGTCGAGCGATTTTCCAGAGGCGAGGGGGAATCTTTTTGGTCACGACATCGTGTGGAGCAGGACCTTCGCCGGTCAGGGATAGCGCACCGGGCTCGACCAGGCCGGGTCGTCATGCTTTTGCCAGTAGAGCGCCATCAAGCGCTTTGTGATCTCGCCTATCTTGCCGTCGGCGACAGCAGCGCCGTCGATCACTGTCACCGGCATGATGCCGCCGGCGGTGGAAGTGATGAAGACTTCGTCGGCAGCCTTCAGCGCGGCAACGCTGACGTCGACGGCCGTGGTGGGAAGCGCTGCCTCGGCGCAGAGGTCGAAGACGGTGCGCCTGGTGATGCCGGGCAGCACGCCGGCGGCTGGCGTCGACAGCCTGCCGTCCTTGACGCAGAACACGTTGAAGCCGGGGCCTTCGGCGACATTGCCGTTGAAGTCGAGAATCAATGCGGTTTCGGCCCCACGGTCATAAGCGTCGTAGAGGCCGCGCACGAGGTCGAGCCAGTGATAGTTCTTGATCGCCGGATCGATCGAAGCCGGCGGAATGCGCACCTTGTCGCTGATGGCGACATGCAGGCCGCGCCGCAACTGCTCGGCATTGGCGACCGAGCCGAAGGGAACTGCGAAGGCCATGAAGCGGTTGACCGCCTGGCGCGGATCGCGGCTGAAGGTCGGCGAGGCGCCGCGTGTGCACAGCATTTCGACATAGGCGGCGCGATGGCCCGACAGCGCCACGCAATTGTGCAGAATCTCGGCCACACCATCGCGGTCGGATGGGATCGTCATGCGCAGTTTTTGCAAGCCGGCGAAGAAGCGGTCGAGATGCAGGTCGAGTCGGAAGAAGCTCCCGTCCCAGACATGCACGGTGTCGTAGGTGGCGTCGGAATGCAGAAAGCCCCAATCCAGCACCGAGATCTTGGCTTGCGACATCGGCAGATACTGACCATCGAGAAAGGCGATGCCGTCGGGATAGGAATGCGGATCGATATGGCGATCCGACAAAGCCGGCAATGGCACAATGCTACCGGCTGCTGCGCTTCGGTTCATGGCGATTGGTCCCTTCGGCTTGATGCGGCAGATTCAAGCTAGTGGTCCCCTGCAGGCGGCATAGGGCCACCCAACCATCGCTGTTTGTCCTAGGTAGCACATTCGATATGCCCTATGGTCCGGCTTGAAAATATCCGGCCGGGAGGGGCAAAATGGGCAGATCTTTTCGGACCATCAGCTTTGCAATTTTCCTCGTCTTCGTCACTGGCCATGCCTTCGCGCAATGCGCTCGCGAGGGCGAGGCGCTGTGCCAGAACGGCCAGACCTATCGTTGCGAGAAGACGGGCAGCGAGCTGACGCCGATCTTTCAGAACGTGCCTTGCGAGGTCAACGCGGCGGGGCTCAACGGCGTCTGGACCGGCAGCGGTCATCAAAGTCCGGCCGGTGCTGCCGGTGCCGATTGGGCGATCGCCATGACCATCGGCGATGGCGCCGCGTCGATCGACTATCCGTCGCTCGGCTGCGGCGGATCCCTGACCCAGATTTCGCGGGACGACAGCTCGGCCGAATACCGGGAAAACATCAGCTACGGCCAGGACAAGTGCATCGACGGCGGCGGCATCACCGTCCGTTTCTTCAAAGGGAACCTGTCCTGGACCTGGGTTGGCCAGGCGGACGGCCAGCCCTACAATGCGGTTGCCGTATTGAAGCGACGGTAGCTGAAGTTATTCCTCTTCGTCCTCTGCATCGAGCAGGCGCGTGGCGCGCCAACGGGTCAGCACCATGTTTGTTTGCTCGATGATGAAGAACCGCGCCGAGTCGCGGTCATAGCCCTCGGCCAACAGCTTTTCATAGTCGGTATGGCCGTGCCTGACATGGGCGATCGTCGCCAGCCAGACCGCGATGCCCGGCGGCAGCGTCTTCATGTGCACGGCGCCGGCCTCGGTGCGAATTTTCTCCATATCGGCATAGGGCGCCAGGGGCAGCAGTGCGGTCAATGCCTTGGCGATGGCGCGGCGGCGGCCGGTGGGCGCACTCATTTTTCGTCACGCCCGGCAATGGTCGCCTCGGGAAAGGCGTCGGTCGAGGCGAAATAGGGCTTGATGTCGATCACTGGCGTGCCGTCGAGAACATCGATGGCGTCGATGGCGATGCGGCCGTTGTCGATGTCGACGGCGATCAGCCTGGCGATATGCAGCCCGACTGGGTTCGGCCGGGCAGGGGAGCGCAGCGAGAAAACGCCTTTCGGCTTAGCCGCATGGCGGGGTTTCTGCACAATCAGTGCCCGCGGCGCGTGATGCAGCCAGGACAGGATGACGATGTGGCTGGCCCGCTCCAGCGCAAGCAGGCCGTCGCGATAGGCAGGGTCGATGAGAACCGTGGCCGCCTGTCCGGCCTCGCGCGCCGCGCGCATGTTCTTCGGGCAGGTTTGCCTGGATGTCCATGGCGAGGCGATGCGGCCGATGAACACGATATGGCCATCCGCCGGCATGTCAGCCGGGTCGGTCTGCAGGAGCTTTTCGCCGTCGCGCTTCTCGAACATGGCTTTCGCCCTAGCACAAGTTTCCAGCCGATCGTCAGGGAAAAGCGGTTCTCTCGGGCGGGGATCATGTGTGCGGCATTTTCTTGTCAGGAAGCGACATAGGCCTTGCCATGTCGTCAAAGCTGACATAAACATATGTTTATATCTTTTTCAACGAGAACGCGCCGATGCATGTTTCGCTCGATACGATGGTTGATACGTTGAAGGCTGCGGCCGAATCGAGCCGGCTCCGCATCCTGGCGCTGCTGTCGCGCGGCGATCTCACCGTGTCCGACCTCACCGAGATCCTCAGCCAGTCGCAACCGCGGGTGTCGCGGCATTTGAAGCTGCTGCTGGAGGCCGGGTTGATCGGCCGCTACCAGGAGGGCTCGTGGGCCTTCTTCCGGCTGTCGGATACGGATTCCGCGCGCGACTTCGTCATGGGGCTGGTCTCTGGCATTCGCGGCGCCGATCCACAGGTCGAGCGCGATCTCGAGCGGTTGGCATCGGTCAAGCGCAAGCGCCAGGACCGTGCCGCCGAGTATTTCTCCGAGAACGCCGCCAGCTGGGATCACATCCGCTCGCTGCATGTGCCGGACCGCGCGGTGGAAGCCGCACTCCTCAAGCTGGTCGGCAAGCGGCCATTCCAGTCGATGCTAGACCTCGGCACCGGTACCGGGCGGCTGCTGGAGATATTTTCGCCGCTCTACCGGCGCGGTGTCGGCATCGACATGTCGCGCGAAATGCTGACGGTGGCGCGGGCCAATCTCGACAAGGCAGGCATCGCCAATGCCCAGGTCCGCCAAGGCGACATTTTCGCGCCGCCGGTCGAGCGCGACGCCTTCGACCTCGTCACCATCCATCAGGTGCTGCACTATCTGGACGATCCCGCCCGCGCCATCCGCGAGGCGGCAAGGCTGCTGCGCCCGTCGGGCCGGCTGGTGATCGTCGATTTCGCGCCGCATGCACTGGAATTCCTGCGCGACCAGCATGCGCATGTCAGGCTGGGCTTTTCCGACCGCCAGATCTCCGAATGGTTTGCCGATGCCGGGCTCGATCTCGAGGATGCCCAGGAATTCGAGCCGCGCGGCGGCAGCGAAGCCAGGCTCACCGTCAAGCTGTGGCTCGGCCGCGACCGCCGCATGCTGATCGCCGAGCCTTCAAATGACACCCAACCCACCAAAGCGTACCCTATGGGGGAAATCGCCTGATGAACCAGTTCCGCTTTTCCCGCCGTCCCGACATTGGCGACAAGGTCCGCGTCTCCTTCGAGTTCTTCCCGCCGAAGACCGACGAGATGGAAGCCAGGCTCTGGGACACCGTTACCAGGCTGGAGCCGCTGAAGCCGAGATTCGTCTCGGTGACCTATGGCGCCGGCGGCTCGACGCGGGAGCGCACGGCGCGCACGGTCAAGCGCATCCTGAACGAGACGGCGCTGACGCCGGCGGCGCACATGACCTGCGTCGACGCCGCCCGCCATGAGGTCGATGCCGTGGTCCGCGAATTCGCCGATATGGGCGTGAAGCGCTTCGTTGCGTTGCGCGGCGATCCGGCGGCGGGTGTCGGTACGGCCTACCGGCCGCATCCCGATGGCTATGCCAATGGCGCCGAACTTGTCGGAGCGCTGAAGGACGCCGGCGATTTCGACATCTCGGTCTCGGCCTATCCCGAAAAGCATCCGGAAAGCCCCGACTTCGCCACCGACTTCGACATGCTGAAGCGCAAGGCCGACAATGGCGCGACGCGGGCGATCACCCAGTTCTTCTTCGACAACGATCTCTACGAGCGTTATGTCGAGAAGGCGCGCCGTGCCGGCATCTACATCCCGATCGTGCCTGGCATCCTGCCGGTGCACAATTTCACCCAGGTCGCCAATTTCTCGGCGCGCTGCGGCGCGCTGGTGCCGGCATGGCTGGCCGAGCGTTTCGAAGGGCTGCACAACGATCCGCAGACGCATGCGCTCGTGGCGTCTGCCGTGGCGGCCGAGCAGGTGCTCGATCTCGTCGAGCGCGGCGTCAGCGACTTCCATTTCTACACCATGAACCGGGCCGACCTGGTGTTTGCCATCTGCCATATGATCGGCATCCGCTCCCACGAAACAGAGGCAGCTGGATCCGCCGCCGCCTGAGCTTCATCGTGGTATGAAATCTGAAATGCAAAAGGCCGGGCGAAACACCCGGCCTTTCGAATTTGTGGGCTATTGCTGCTGTTCTTCCGCTCCGGCGGTTACGGAAGAACACCTATGATAAGGGCGCCAATGAAGGCAAATGCAGCACAGATCATCAATGCGTTGATTGGCCTCGTAAGTCCCATGTCATAGTCTCCTCTTCAAGAGCTATGGGTGGAGTCTAGGGGCATTTGTGCCACAGGCAAGCGGAAAATATGCTGCAATGCGACGCGATTGTGGAATTTGCGACCTGCCACCTGTCGTTAAGCGTTGAAACTCTTCGGCAAAAGCCGCTGGCAGCCTGTGAATAAATTGTGACGCGGCCGTGGCGAAAGCGAGGCATGGCAGCGCTACCAGACCTAAAGCGCGTCGTTGTCCCAAAACCGCTGCGCACTTTTGGTCGACAGGCATTAGCGCCGACCAAACAACCGCCCGTCGATCGTCACCAGGCCAAGCGCGATCAGCGCCATGCCGCAGAACTCGAACAGAGCGAGCCGCTCGCCGAGGAACAGGAGGCCGAGTAGGATGGCGCTGGCCGGGACGATGAGCGTGACCAGCGAGGCGTTGGTGGCGCCGGCCGAGGCGACGAGGTTGAAATAGAGGATGTAGGCGAAGGCGGTGGAGAGCAGCGCCAGCGCCAGCACCGCCGTCCAGACCGGCGGCGAGGCCGAGAACAGGCCGGCCGGGCCATAGGTGAGCAGCACCACCGGGATCATGATGATGGTCGACGCCGTCAATTGTCCGGTGGCGATGACCGGCGAGGGCACGCCCTTGAAGCGGCGGGCAATCATCAGCGCGACGGCGTAAGACAGCGAGGCGCCGATCAGCGCGAATTTCGCCCAGACCGGGCCGCCGAGCCCGGCCAGCAGGCCAGGGCCGATCATGACAGCGGTGCCGGCGATGCCGAGCCCGATGCCGGCAAGCTTGTTCCAGGAGAGCTTTTCGTCCGCTGTCAGCGCGTTGGCGAGGATCAGCGTCCAGAACGGCGTCGTCGCATTGAGCACCGAGGCGACGCCGGCGCCAAGCGCGGTCTGGCCGGCAAAGATCAGCGAGAACGGGACGACATTGTTGGCGAGCGCCAAAAGGAAAAACAGGCCGGCATGCGGGAAGGCGAGACGGAAGGACGGACCGCGAATGCCGAGATAGAGCTGCAGTGCAATGGCCGCGATGGCAACGCGAAACAGCACCAGCACCAGCGGGTGCATTTCGGCAACGGCGATGCGGGCAAAGAAGAACGAGCCGCCCCAGATGGCGCCGAGCAGCAGAAGCTGTCCCCAGTCCCTCAGCGTCATCGGTCCGCGCTGCACGGCTGTCGTGGCTATTGCCATCGTGAACGTCCTTCCCCGCGGCATCAATGCCAGCCACTCAGGCAGAAGGCATATCGGGTCCGGCGACAAGAGCCACCCGAAACCTGATTGCTGGCAACAGTGCTGCCAGGAGGGTGCGCCGCTGGGTCAGTGCCCGCCAGACACAGAATTGTTTTCTTTGGCCGCTAGCTTGGATTAATTGTGCGCAGCCGAGAAGTCAGGGGATTCGTCCATGCAGCGATTCGAGAATGCCCGCGAGGCGGCGCTGGCGCTTCGGCCGGACGATCCGGTCTACTGCTTTCGCCCGCAGGTGCTGAAGGCGGATGCCAAACAGTTCATGGGCATGTTTCCCGGCAAGACCGCCTACGCAGTCAAGACCAATGGCGAGCAGATCGTGCTGAAGGCGCTGGTCGAAGCCGGCGTCACCGCCTTCGATGTGGCCTCGCCCGGCGAGTTCGCCGCAGTGCGCGCCGTCTCACCCGACGCCGAGATGCTCTACATGCATCCGGTCAAGGCGCAGTCGGACATCAAGCTTGCGCTGGAAAAATACGCCATCCGGGTCATTTCGCTCGACCATGAGGACGAGATCACCAAGCTGACGCGGGTGGTGCGGGCGCTTGACATCGATCCGGGCTCCATCAGCGTGTTCGTGCGAATCCAGACCAAGGGTTCGGCGGCCTATGAACTGTCGAAGAAATTCGGCGCCGGGCCGGCCTATGCGGTGGAACTCGCCGAGCGGCTCAACCGCACCGGCTACAAGGTCGGCCTGTGCTTCCATGTCGGCAGCCAGATCGAGGATCCCGACACCTATGAACGGGCGCTGTCCTCCGCCGATTGGGTGCGCAACCGGCTGACCTTCGACATTGCGGGGCTCGATGTCGGCGGCGGCTTTCCCGCCGAGTACGGCCATGACCCCAATCGCAAGCAGATCGAGATGCCGTCGCTCGGCCAGATCATGTCGCGGCTGTCGGGCGACCTCAGGGAATACCAGTTCGACCAGATCCCGTTGGTGGCCGAGCCCGGCCGGGTGATCGTGGCGCGCTGCCTCTCGCTGATCGTGCGGGTGCTGCTGCGCAAGGGCAAGCGGCTCTACATCAATGACGGCATCTGGGCGTCGCTGTCGGATTCTTGGACCGGCAAGATCACACTGCCGGCCCGCTTCATCCCCGATCCGGCGATCCGCTCGCGCAATGGCGAGGAGAAGAACATCGTGCCGTTCAAGGTCTGCGGCGCGACCTGCGATTCCGTCGACATCCTGTCGAGGCCGTTCTGGCTGCCGGAAACCGTCGACACCGGCGACTGGATCGAGATCGGCCATATCGGTGCCTATTCGCTGTCGCTGAGAACCCGCTTCAACGGCTTTTATCCCGATACCTTCGTCGAGGTGACGACACCCTTCGATGAAGGCGATGCGCCGCAGGGATTCGCCAGCCTAGAGACGATGGCGGACTAAGCGACCCCGCCACCGGCCTGGATATTCTCGCCGGTCAGCCAGCGGGCCTCGTCGCTGGCCAGGAAGACCGCGACATCGGCAACGTCGCGGGGCGCGCCGATCCTGCCAAATGGAGACATGCCGGCCGCCACGGCGCGATCGCGCTCGGGAAGCAGGTCCGTGTCGGTGAAGCCAGGCGACAGCGCATTCACGGTGATGCCGCGCGGTCCGAGTTCACGCGAGAGCACACGGACGAATTGTTCGACGGCGCCCTTGCTGCCGAGATAGAGCGCCGTTTGCGTGAAGAACATCTTGGTGCCGCCGGTGGAGACCGCGATGATGCGGCCGCCGTTTCGCACACGGCGCGCTGCTTCCTGAAGCACGAAGAACGTGCCCTTGGCATTGGTGCCGAAGACATGGTCGAAATCGGCTTCGGTTGCCTCCGTCAGAGGCTTGATGACGGCGACGCCGACATTGGCAACCACGATGTCGATCGCGCCGAACTCACTCTCAGCCTCGTCAAACAGGCGATGAATATCCGAGACGCTTGATATGTCGGCCTGGACGGCGATCGCCATTCCTCCCCTGCCGGCGATGGCGGCCACGACCTCGTCAGCGGCTTCGTGGTTGCCGACATAGTTGACGACGACGGCAGCGCCCTTGGAGGCGAGTCCTTCGGCGATGGCTCGCCCAATGCCGCGCGAACTGCCGGTGACGAGTGCGGTTTTGCCTCGCAAGGACTTGGGCATGATACGTTTCCTTCAATCATTCAGGCCCGTGCCGGTTTCAACGGGTCCGCTAGTCGAGAAATAGGGCCATGCAACTGATCAGATAATGGCCTATTATCTGACTAGCTTGTTAATCTAGGGATACACAATGCGCGGTTCTGAATTCGCCGAGCTCAAGGCATTCGCCGCAATCGTGGAAGAGCGTAGTTTCGTCCGCGCCGCCGCCCGGCTGCGTGTTTCCCCGCCGGCGCTCAGCCAGTCGATCCGGCAACTGGAGGCTCGCATCGGCGTCAGGTTGCTGAATCGCACGACGCGTAGTGTTTCACCCACTGGTGCTGGCGAGACGCTGTTTGCGCGCCTTGCCGTTGCGTTCGAAGAGCTAGAGGGCGCCGTAGCGGACATTCATGCCGCGCGTGATCGGCCGGCGGGTTCGCTACGAATAAACGTGCCGCGTGTTGCCGCGGTGCGGTTCATCGGCCCGATCCTTGGCGACTTCCAACGCGCCTATCCTGATATCGCGCTGACCGTCATCGTCGACGATACGCTGACCGACATTGTTCGAGGACGGTTCGATGCCGGAATCAGGCTTGGCGAGCGGCTGGAGAAGGACATGGTGGCAGTGAAACTGAGCGGGGATTTGCAGATGGCGGCGGTGGCCGCTCCCGTCTATCTCGAAAATCGGGCCATACCGCGCCATCCGCAGGAGTTGCATCAGCACCAATGCATAAAATTCCAATGGCCTGGTGGCGGCAACCTCTATCGATGGGAGTTCGCGCGCGGCAAACGGTCTCTGGAAATCGCCGTCGAGGGCAGCCTGACTGTCAACGACACCGAGCTGATGCTGAACGCGGCGCTGGGTGGAGCAGGCGTTGCCTACATGATCGACTATCAGGTCCAGTCCTGGATCGATGCGGGCAGGCTGATGAGATTTCTAGAGCCCTGGTCGCCCAGCTTTCCAGGCTTCTTCCTGTATCACCCGAGTTCGAGGCACGTCCCCCCGGCTTTGCGGGCATTTATCGACTTCGTCCGGGCAAGGAGTAGGGAATAAGGAACCCAGCTTGGGCAGATTCTACTCACAGTTTCCCCAAAAGCTCCGGCGTCGGCCAGCCGTCTACCGGCATGCCGAGCCGCATCTGTTCCTTGCGGATGGCTTCGCGGGTGTTGGTGCCCAGAATGCCGTCGACGGTGCCGACGTCATAGCCCCTGGCTTCGAGCTTGGTCTGCAATTCCTTCATCTGGTCGCCATTGAGCCCGGTTTCGGGATTGCGCGGGTCGAACTGCTTTGCCCCGGCCAGCCGGCTGGCGAAGTTGGCGGCGGTCAGCGCGTAGGTGAAGGACTGGTTCCATTCGAGATAGACGTCGAAATTGTCGTAGGCGAGGAAGGCCGGACCTTTGCGGCCCATCGGCAGCGCCAGGCCGGCCTTCAGGCCATTGTCGATCAGCGGCGTGCCATCGGGGTTGGCGACGCCCCAGGCGGCCCATTGCGACAGCGGCAGCTTGTTGGTGCGGCCGGTCTGCTCCCAAGGCATGTCCTCGGGCACGCGCACTTCCTCGATCCAGGGCTGGTCGCGTTTCCAGCCGCGCGACAGCACCTTGTTGGCCGTGGTCATGATCACGTCGGGCACACTGCGCCTGAGATCGACGATGCCGTCGCCATCGCCGTCGACGCCGCGCGCGAGATAGTCGGAAGGCAGGATCTGCGTCTGGCCGATCTCGCCGGCCCAGGCACCGGTGACGTCGGCCGGAACGACGCCGCGATCGATCAGCGTCAACAGCGGCACCAGTTGCGGCCGAAACAGCTGCGGCCGGCGGCAGTCGTGCGACAGCGTCACCAATGCGCTCAGCGTGTGGAAATCGCCCTGTACGGCGCCGAAATCGGTCTCCAGCCCCCAGAAGGCGGTGATGATCGGCGCCTGGACACCGAACTGCTGGTCGGCGCGCGCAAAGATTTCGGCGTATTTCTTCAGATTGGCCGCGCCCTGCTTCAGCCGGTAGGCCGAGATCATGCGGTTGGAGAACTGGATGAAGGTCTGGGCGAAGACGCCCTGGGCGCGGTCACGCGCCAGCACCTTGTCGTCGATGGTGGCGGCTTCCAGCGCGTCAAGGCCGACAGCGCCGACACCGGCCGCCCTGGCTTCCGCCGCCACGCCTTGCTTCCAGGTTTCGAAGTCGCCGCCGCATTCCTGCGCCGCCGCCGGCACGACCGCGGCGCCGAGCAGCAGGGCCGCGAGCAGCCCGGAGCGCAGGCGGCTCTTCGACTGTTTCCGGCGTGGATATCCCAGTGGTTGCAGGTAGGTGCGCATGGGACGTCGAAAAGCAGGCGGCAGAGCCGGTGTCAACGGGTGTTCTGCCGCAGCCACTTTTTCCAGGCTGCCTCAGTGCCGTTGAAGACGTTGATATCGGACTTGCCGGTCATGCCGGGAACGATACCGGTTCCGGTGTATTGCCAGAAGGTGAAAGGGTGGCTGCCGTACTTCTGGCGGGGGTGGCCGGCCACCGAGCGCAGCCAGTAGGGATAGCCGCGGAACGTCGAAAGGTCGTTATCGTCGAAGAAGTCGACCGAGGTGTAGATGATCGGCTTCTTGCCATAGTGCCGCTCGATCATCTCGAGAAAGGTGGTCATTTCGGCCCGCACCGTCGCCGAATCCGGGCGCAGCCGGCAGGTCGGCGATTGCGGGTTCCACTCCATGTCGAGCACCGGCGGCATGGCCGAGCGGTCGACGGGCACGTTCTGGATGAACCAGCGCGCCTGGGTGGCGGCCGGCGTGCAGAAATAGAAGAAATGGTAGGCCGCGCGCGGAATGCCATTGGCCTTGGTGCGGGACCAATGCTCGTTGAAATACTCGTCGAAACGGTCGCCGCCCTCGGTCGCCTTGATGAAGGCGAAGGAGATGCCGCTGGCCCTGGCCGTCGGCCAGTCGACCGAGGTCTGGTATTTGGAGACGTCGGTGCCGTGAACGGCATAGTTCCAAGGCGCGCCGCTATCCCATTCATGCGGCTTGGAATCTTCGAAACGCGGTGCGCGCACGGCAACCGTCGGGCTGCTGGATGGCGACATCGAGGGCACGAGATCGCCGGCGGTCGAGCAGGCGGCCAGCAGCGTCAACGTGATGAGGGCCGCGAAACGGCGCATCGCATTTCCCGAGCCGGAATCAGCCGGTCGCTGTTGGGTTGTCGTTGCAGGTGCCCCTCAGGCGATCGCCCCACAGCATCGCCTGATACGCTATTTTCGTGCATGTCGTTGTTCCAAAACCGCTGCGCACTTTTGGGCGACATGCACCAGTGATCGCCGATCATGGTTGATAACAGGTTGACGGCGCTCGACAAGAACACCGATTTTGCGGAAGCAATGGCGGCAAATCGATGACATAAATCGGGCCGCAAGCCACGGGCAGCGGAAAAGCAGGGACGGAAAGATGCGGATCGCCGTGAAGATCATCAAATGGCTGCTCGGCCTGGTCGTGTTGGCCATAGCCGCCCTGTTTACCTGGCTCTACGTCGCGCCGCCCGAACTGATCCGCGTCGGTTCCGGCTATTCCGCCAAGATTGTCTGCTCGAATGTTTTTATCGCCGGCCGTGATCCCAATGAGGTGCTTGCCATCGACGTGCAGGCGCCCGGCCATCCGCTTCTCAGGCTGATGAAGGTGTCGGTCGACAAGAACAGGGGGACCGTCTCGGCCGGGCTGCTTGGCTTCCTCGGCAAGAGCGTTGCCGTTGCGCGCGCCGGCCTGGGTTGCGCCTCGGTTCCCGATGGCGACGTCGGCAAGGCACGGCGCACGTCAATCCCTGCCGAGGCGTCGGCGGCCACCAAGGGCGATCTGTGGCCCGAGGGAGATCGAGTCGATGCCTCGCAAAATCCCGAAATCGACAAGATCCTCGACGGTGCGGCGATGACCGGCATCGGCATGCGCGCCGTGGTGGTGGTCAAAAATGGCCGCATTGTTGCGGAGCGTTATGGCGACGGCTTTTCGGCGAAAACGCCGCTGCTGGGCTGGTCAATGACCAAGACAGTCAACGCCGCGCTCGTCGGCACGCTGGTCAAGGACGGCAAGATGGCGGTGACCAATCAGGGCCTGTTCGGCTCATGGAAGGCGGACGGCCGCGCCGCCATCAGCCTTGCCGATATGATGGCGATGTCGAGCGGACTCGAGTTCAACGAGGATTATGGCGACGTTGCCGATGTGACGCGCATGCTCTACCTCGAACCGGATATGGCGGGCTTCGCCGAGGCCAAGCCGCTGACCGGCGACGTCGGCAAGGTCTTTTCCTATTCGAGCGGCACGGCGGTGATGCTGTCGCGGCTGTGGCAGGGTGCTATCGGCGACAAGGAAAAGGCGCTGATGTGGCCAAGGGCAGCGCTGTTCGGGCCGCTCGGCATGCAAAGCGCGGTGCTCGAAACCGACGAGGAGGGTACCTTTGTCGGCTCATCCTACCTCTATGCCACGGGGCATGACTGGGCGCGGTTCGGCCAATTCCTGCTGCAGGGCGGCGTCTGGAACGGCAACCAGATCCTGCCGGCCGGTTTCGTCGACTGGATGCGCGAACCGGCACCGGCCTCGAAAGTCTACGGCAAGGGGCAACTTTGGATCGAAGCCCCGGGGGACGAAGGAAATCCCGGCGCCGGCGTCGCCGCCGGCCTGCCCAACGATACCTACTGGATGGAGGGCCATGACGGCCAGACGGTCGCCATCATCCCGTCGGAGCAACTGGTGGTGGTGCGGCTGGGGTTGACGCCGGCCAAGCTCGGCTACCGGCCGCAGGTGATGGTCGGCGCGCTGATGAAGGCACTGCGCTAGCTCCCTTTATCCTCCCCTTGATGGGGAGGGTCGGCGCGTAGCGCCGGGGCGGGGTGCCTGGCACTTCACCCCCACCCGCGCCTTCGGCGCGACCTCCCCCATCGAGGGGGAGGTAAGAGTGCGCGATCTTGACGACCGCCAGCCAGGCATAGCCGCGATAAAGCGCGCGAAAACAGAAGCTTGCGCCGGTTCGCCGAGATTCCGATTCCAAGACTTCGCGCAATGATTCACGTGGCGTGACATGGAATTTCTTGAGCCAGCCGCGCAGCAATGTCCGGAACCAGTTGGGCAAGCCTTCCTGCTGGCCGAAATCGACGACATGCAGCGAGCCGCCGGGCGCGAGTGCCGCAAGGGCTGCCGAAACCGTCTTTTCCCAACCGGGGATCATCGACAGCGAATAGGACACGAAGATGCGGTCGAAGCGCTCGACGCCGAACAGCGTCTTGGCGTCGAAATCGGTGGCGTCGCCGCGCGCCAGCACGACGCGGCCGGACAGGCCGTCGCGGCCGATCGCCTTGCCGGCGGTCTCCAGCATCTCAGCCGAGATGTCGAGGCCGTAGAGGCGGGCGTCGGGATAGTGGCGGGCGGCAAGCGCGATGTTGCGGCCGGTGCCGCAGCCAAGTTCGAGCACTCTGCCATTCGCCGGCACATCCAGCCCGACTATCATCTGGTCGCGGCCAAGCAGATAGTATTTGCGGGTCAGGTCGTAGATATGGCGTTGCCAGCGATAGACGCCGTCCATCAGTTCGGCATGGTCGGCCGGCAGCCCGCTCGCGCTCATGCCGCGCGCTTCACATAGAGGTGGAAGCCGCCATAGATGGCCGAGCGGTCGCGGGCCGAACAGTCGCGCGAGGCCTCGTCCTCGTAGGTCCACTGGTCGAGCAGCGAGATCGAGACGCGGCCCGGCAGCAGGCTGGGCTCGGCGGCGGTACGGAAGATGACTCGGGCGCCGACCGAGGCGGTGCGGGTGATCTCCGACCAAAGGGCATTGAGCTGGTCGTCCGTCATCCAGTCCTGCGCGTCGAGCAGGACGAAACGGTCGACGGTGCTTGCGTCCTTGCCGGCCAGAAATTCGATCAGATTGGCGTGGTGGATGCCGACGCGATCGACATTGTTGCGGATCGCCTTGTAGTTGGCCTCTTCTAGATAGGCGGGCAGGGCGGCCTCGCCCGGATTGGGATAGCGACGGGCGAAGGCTTGCCAAGCGAAGTAGTTGTTCTTCAGCGGAAAATCGCAAGCGAGCTTTTCCAGCCGGGCCTTCAGCACGCTGGCCATCGAACCATCGCCCGAGGTGATCAGCGAATCGTACTGCGCCGGCGGAATGCCGAGGCCGAACAGCGAAGCCTTGCGCGAGGTAGCCCAGCGCAACAGCTTCTTGTCCAAGACCGGCGCCAGCTCTTCGTTGAAGAAGCGGCGCTGGTCGGCGAGGCTCTTCGACGCCATGATACCGGCGGGATCGACGCCGAAGAATTTGGCGATGCGGTGGCCCATGGCGATGAACAGGCCGAGCAGGCCGGTCTGGTAGAAATTGCGGTCGAAGACGGTGATGCGCCGGCGGCCGCGCCAGCTGCGACGCTCCCAATAGTGGCGGCTGACCGGGTCGAGATGCGGCGCGATGAAGCGGTCATAGGCTTGCGAATTGTGGTTGGTGTCGGCGACGCCGAAGAAACGGAACAGATCGCCCTGCGAGGGCAGATGGCGCACCGCCTCCAGCTTCATCCGGTTCAAGGCGATGTGGGCGGCGTTGAGGTCGACCGCATCGACGCGTTCAGGCGAGCGGGTGAGGTAGGCGAGGATGTTGCAGCCGCCCGACGCTATGGTGACGACGCGGTGACCCTGGCCAAGCTGCATGGCCTCCATGTCGACTTCAGGGTCTTCCCAGATCTGCGGATAGACGAGACCGGAAAACAAGAGGGCGAACAGCCGCTCCGAGATGCCGGCCTTCGACAGCGGGCGGTTCTGGTAGACGGCTTTTCCAACTTCCTTGCCGCGGCGAAAAACGAGATCCGAGGAGACGTCCGTCATGGCAAAGTGATTCCCCATTTGTTTTGCCGCAAGCGGGTAACTCAGGGGCATGACAGGCGGGTGACAGGCTGTTGACGCGAGTTCAGGCCTCGCCAAACCCACCCGGCGTCGGCGTGGTCAGGATGACGGCCTCGCCGGCTTCGAGCACGGTCTGGTCGCAGGCCTTCAGCGTCTCGACGCTGCCGTCGTTGCGGCGGACCTTGGTCGAGCCGACCTCGCCGTCACTGCCGCCATCGAGGCCTTGCGGCGGGCGGTTGCGGTGCGAGGACAGGATGGCGCATTCCATCTTTTCGAGGAAACGGATCGTCCGCCTGGTGCCGTCACCGGCATCCCATTTGCCTTTGCCGCCGGAGCCCTCGCGAATGTGGAAATCCTCGAGCAGCACGGGAAAGCGCAATTCCAGCACCTCCGGGTCGGTCAGGCGCGAATTGGTCATGTGGGTGTGGACGCCGGATGTCCCGGCAAAGCCGCGGCCGGAGTTCATCCGGCCTGCCGGCGAACCGGAGCAGATGGTCTCGTAATACTGGTACTGCTTGTTGCCGAAGGTCAGGTTGTTCATCGTGCCTTGCGCATTGGCCATGGCACCCATGGCGCCGAACAGCGCGTTGGTGACGTGCTGCGAGGTCTCGACATTGCCGGCGACGACGGCGGCGGGGTAGGCGGGCTTCAGCATCGAGCCTTCGGGGATGATGATGTTGATCGGCCGCAGGCAGCCGGCATTCATCGGGATCATGTCCTCGACCATGACACGGAAGGCATAGAGCACGGCGGCGCGGGCGACGGGCTCGGGCGCGTTGAAATTGTTCTTCTCGACCTTCGAGGTGCCGGTGAAGTCCACGGTCGCCTCGCGCTTTTGCCGATCGACGGTAATCTTCACCTTGATCACCTGGCCGGTGTCGGTCGGGTATTCGTACTCGGAACTATCGGGCAGACGCTCGAGCACGCGGCGCACGCTTTCGGCGGCATTGTCCTGGACATGGCCCATATAGGCTTCGACGACGTCGAGGCCGAAATGGGCGACCATCTTGCGCAGTTCGGCCACGCCCTTTTCATTGGCGGCGATCTGCGCCTTTAGGTCGGCGATGTTCTGATGCGGGTTGCGGGCGGGGTAGGGATGGTCGGTGAGCAGCGTCTGCAGCTCCGCCTCGCGGAATTTTCCGCGATCGACGACGCGGAAATTGTCAAATAGCACGCCTTCCTCATCGACAGTGGTGGCGAGCGGCGTCATCGAGCCGGGCGCGGTGCCGCCAATATCGGCGTGATGGCCGCGTGAGGCCGCCCAGAACAGGATTTCCTCCCCCCTAGAAGGGGAGGTGGCGGCGGAGCCGCCGGAGGGGGTCGCTGCGGCAGTGCTCGACGCCCTTGCGGTGCCTTCTGAGAGGACCCCACCCGGCCGCTGCGCGGCCACCCTCCCCTCGAGGGGGAGGGAAAAGACCGGCGTCACCACGGTGATGTCGGGCAGATGCGTGCCGCCATTGTAAGGTGCGTTCAGCGCAAAGACGTCGCCGGGGTGGATGTCGCCGGAGTTCAGCCGGATGATGGTTTCGACTGAGCGATCCATTGAGCCGAGATGCACCGGCATGTGTGGCGCGTTGGCGACCAACGCGCCGTGGCGGTCGAAGACGGCGCAGGAGAAATCCAGCCTTTCCTTGATGTTGACGGAATAGGCGGTGTTCTGCAGCGTAACACCCATCTGTTCGGCGATCGACATGAAGAGGTTGTTGAAGACCTCCAGCATCACCGGATCGGCTTCGGTACCGAGGGCAGCCGTGCGCACTTTCCGTTCGGTGCGGCGGATGACGACGTGATTGAGGTTGGTGATTTCGGCCCGCCAGCCCGGCTCGACGACGATGGTCTGGTTCGGCTCGATGATCAAAGCGGGGCCTGCGACCAGGTTGGATGGGCGCAGATTTTCGCGACGATGGATGCCGGCTTCGAGCCACCGGCCCTCGGTGTAGATGCGCCGCGTTCCAGACGCGCTGGCCTCAGCCCTTGCCGGTCCGGCGGGCGCAACGGCTTCGGCCGTGGTCTCGACGATCTCGGCGCCTTCCACGCCAACGGTCTCGACGATCATCGGCTTGTCATCATAGACGAACCCGAACTGCGCCTTGTGGGCGATTTCGAAATCGCGCCTGGCCTGGAAGATCGAGTCGCCTTCGAAATTCACCGGCAGCGTGGTGTCGGTGCCGTCATAGCGGATGTGCAGCACCGGCTTTGCCGCAATCTTGTCCTCGGCGATGCCTTGCGCTGCCAATTCGGCGATGACGGCTTTTTTCAACGTGCCGATGAGGCTGCCGATCTGGGTCCTGGATTCTTCGGCAAGCGGCTTCAGGAGCGCCTGCTGGCGCGACGCGAAAACCGACGACAGGCCGATACCATAGGCTGAGAGCAGACCGGAGAAGGGGTGGATCAGTACCGCCTCCATGCCGAGCGCGTCGGCAACCAGGCAGGCATGCTGGCCGCCGGCGCCGCCAAAACAGTTCAAGAGATATTCGGTGACATCGTAGCCGCGCTGCACGGAGATCTTCTTGATAGCATTGGCCATGTTTTCCACCGCGATGGTAACGAACCCTTCTGCGACGGCTTCCGGCGTGCGGCCATCGCCGATTTCGGCGGCGAGCGCAGCGAATTTTTTATGCACGGCTGCGACGTCCAGCGGCTGGTCCTGGCCTGGGCCGAAAATTGCCGGGAAGAAATCGGGCTGCAGCTTGCCCAGCATGACATTGGCGTCGGTGACGGCCAGCGGGCCGCCGCGCCGGTAGGCGGCGGGGCCAGGATTGGCGCCGGCGGAATCCGGGCCGGCGCGGAAACGGCCGGCTTCGTAGTGCAGGATCGAGCCGCCGCCGGCAGCGACGGTATGGATGCGCATCATCGGCGCACGGATGCGCACGCCGGCGACCTCGGTGTCGAAGGCGCGCTCATACTCGCCGTCATAATGGGCGACGTCGGTCGAGGTGCCGCCCATGTCGAAACCGATGACTTTCTCGAATCCGGCGAGTTTCGCCGTCTCGACCATGCCGACGACACCGCCCGCCGGGCCGGACAGCAGCGCGTCCTTGCCCTGAAACATGTCGGCGGCGGTAAGCCCGCCCGACGACATCATGAACATCAGGCGAGGGTTTTCCCTCCCCCTCGAGGGGAGGGTGGCGGCGGAGCCGCCGGGTGGGGTTGGATCGACCGGGCTCAGCGCATTGGCGGTGCCTTCCGAGAGGACCCCCTCTGGCCGCTTTGCGGACTGCCCTTCGCTATGGCTCCGGGCGTTCGTCGCTGAAAAAGCCAAATCGTTGGCTTTTTCTCGGCCTTTGGCCGACCGCTCCTCACCCCCCACAAGTGGGGAGATTGGCGTCGCGCCCAGTTCTCCCGCCACCCTTTGCACATAGCGCGACAGGATCGGCGACAGATAGGCATCGACCACGGTGGTGTCGCCGCGGCCGACCAGCTTGATCAGCGGCGAGACCTCATGGCTGACCGAGACTTGGCTGAACCCGATCTTGCGGCAGACTTTCGCCACCGCCTTCTCGTGGTCGGGATATTTCCAGGCATGCATGAAGACGATGGCCACCGCATCGATGCCGTCAGCCTTCGCCTGTTCGATGGCGGGGCGGCAGGCGGCGATGTCGAGCAGGCGCTCGACCTCGCCATTGGCGCGCACACGCTCGTCGATCTCGACGACCCGCTCGTAGAGCTGTTCCGGAAGGATGATCTCCTTGGCGAAGATGTCCGGCCGCGCCTGATAGGCGATCTTCAGCGCATCGCGAAAGCCCTTGGTGATGAGCAAAAGCACACGGTCGCCGTTGCGCTCCAGCAGCGCATTCGTGGCAACGGTGGTACCCATCTTGACGTCACCGACCAGGCCCGGAGGAATAGCGGTGCCGGATTTCAGCCCCAGAAGCTCGCGGATGCCGGCTATGGCCGCGTCGGGATAGGCTTCGGGATTTTCCGACAGGAATTTCCTGGGATGCAAACCGCCTTGCGGATCACGTCCGATCACGTCGGTGAAGGTGCCGCCGCGGTCGATCCAAAAATCCCATTTCTTGTCCACGCAGAACTCCGGCATTGCATTTGGGTCCAGACTGTTAGTTCGGCATCGCCCGGCCCGCAATCGGTAGTGCGCGGATGTTACATCAGGAAACGCAACGTTACGAAACTCATGGCCGTTTGATGCATTTTGCCTTCGACCGTTCACCGCAACGTGAGCGTGTGTTGAAGGAGAGATGTCATGAAAAAGCTCATTCTTGCTTCCGTTTCCGCCCTGGCCCTGTTCGGCGTTGCCGCCTGCAGCGACAGCGGTACGGATAACACCACCACCCAGAGCACCAATCCGCCAGCCGCCGAGCCCATGAAGCCGGCGACGCCGGATGCACCGAAGCCTGCAGAACCGGCTCCGGCAACACCTGCTCCTGCCCCCGCGCAGTAGCAGCAGTCTCGGTCACTTTGACGTGACGAGAGAGGAGGCCGGCTTCGCGCCGGCCTTCCTGCGTTTAGGTCGATTCGGGAATCAAGGGCCTTGAACCGGCTCTTTCCTACGGTTTGGGATCTGGCGCGTCGGTTGCTTGCGTAAATTCGATCCACTCTGCGGCGCTGTCTTGGCTTGATAGCAATGGCCGGCGGCCCTAATAAGCGCTCATGTCGATTTGGGATCGCCTCGGCGACTTCATCACCCGCGTTTCATCTTCAGCCACGTCCGGCGTCGCCGATGTGGTCGAGGCCGTGCGCACGGTTTTCTCCGGTGACGCCGATCTGCGCCGGCGCGTCGCCTTCTCTGTGGCGATGATTGCGCTGTCAGCCAAGATGGCCAAGGCCGATGGCATCGTCACCCAGGACGAGGTTCGCGCGTTCCAGGAAATATTCGAGGTGCCGCGAGAACAGACCCGCAATGTGGCGCGGCTTTACGATCTGGCCAAGCGCGACGTCGCCGGGTTCGAGACCTATGCCGAGAGTATGGCGCAGATGTGCGGCTCGGGCCATTCGAACTGCGTCATGCTGGAAGACATACTCGACGGTCTGTTCCATATCGCCAAGGCGGATGGGCTGGTGCATGAGCGCGAAGGGATTTTCCTGCACCGTATTGCCGAGATTTTCCGCATCGACGAGGTGCACTACGAAGCCATCATGGCCAGGCACGTCAATCTCGGCGCCGGCGATCCCTATATCGTGCTCGGCATTGAGCGCGGCAAACCGTTCGAGGAGGTCAGGAAACGATACCGCAAGCTGGTCTCCGACAATCATCCGGACCGGCTGATAGCGCGCGGCCTGCCGCAGGAATTCATCAAGATTGCAACGACCAGGGTCGCGGCGATCAACGCGGCCTATGAAATGATCGAGCGGGGCCTCAGGCACGCATGAGCGGCTTCCCGCCCGACGAGCCAAGCGCGGAGGTCAGGGTATCGCCGAATTTCGGCCCGCGACGCGAAACGCTCAGGCCCGACATGATCGTGCTGCACTATACCGGCATGGCGACGGGTGCTGCCGCGGAAGCCTGGTTGTGCGACCCCGCAAGCGAAGTCTCGTCGCACTACCTCGTCCATGAGGACGGTCGCATTATCCAGATGGTGCGCGAAAGCGACCGCGCCTGGCACGCCGGTGCAAGTTCCTGGTTCGGTCGTCGCGACATCAACTCCTGTTCGGTCGGCATCGAAATCGTCAATCCCGGCCATTCGCTCGGCTATTCGGCCTTTCCCAAGCGGCAGGTGGAAGCGGTGATCGGGCTTTGCCTTGATATCATCGCACGCCATTCCATTACGGCGCAAAGGGTGCTTGCCCATTCCGACATCGCGCCGGGGCGCAAGATCGACCCGGGCGAGAAATTCCCCTGGAATGCGCTGTTTGCGGCCGGGGTCGGCCATCTCGTGCCTGCGGCGCCGGTCCGGCGCGGCGCGGTGCTGAAAGCCGGCGATACCGGCGCCGAGGTCGAGGCACTGCAGTCGATGCTGGCGCTCTATGGCTATGGCGTCGAGATATCAGGTGTCTTCGACCGCCAGACCGAAATCGTCGTCGAAGCTTTTCAGCGGCATTTCCGACCACGCCTGGTGGATGGCGTCGCCGACGGCTCTACGTCTAGCACGCTGCAAAGCCTGCTGACTTCCCTTAGGTCAGTTTCGTCTAAATAATCTTTTCCTGATATTCAAGTTACAGCCTGTCACTGAAAGTGAATTGCCTCGCCTTGTTCGACACAAATTCCGCCCTCAAAGGCAGTTCGTGCAAGTTATCGGACCTCGAGCCCCTCGGATGCTCCGATATTGATTAGGCGTTGCTGCGTGAAGATCTTCGCGCGGCCAAACAGAACAGGACCACATGCAGAAATTGACCGTTGTAACGGCAGCTATTGCTGCCGGCGTAATGACTTTTGCCTTCAGCACGGCCGATGCCGCACCACTGAGCCAGAGGGCAGACCAGGGCTTCATCGCCGCACCCGCCAAAGCCACCATGACGAAGGCAAACCCGAAAGCAAAAAGGGCAATCACCGCGAAAGTGCGCAAAGCAGCCGTGGTGAAGGCCAGAAAAGCCACGGCCAAGAGGCATTTTAAGCGCAACAGGAAGAGCGTCGACCTGACGACGACCGCATCGATCCGCCCAAGCACCGCTGCGGAGTCGACTGCGGCAGCCGCGCTTGGCGGCCAGTATTCGGCAATCATTGCCCGCTATGCTGCGGCCGAAGGCGTGCCGGTGTCGCTGGCCCAGGCGGTCATCAAGATCGAGAGCAACTACCGGCCGAACATCGTCGGCAGCGCGGGTGAAATCGGCCTGATGCAGATCAAGCCGGCAACGGCGCGGATGATGGGGTATAGCGGCTCGGCCAAGGGTCTGTTCGATCCCGACACCAACATCAAATACGGCATGAAGTACCTTGCCATGGCGCGCAATCTCGGCGGCGGCACCACCTGCGGCACGATCCTGAAATACAATGCCGGCCATGCCGCGACGCGGATGAACCCGGTGTCGGCGGCGTATTGCGGCAAGGTCAAGGTGCAGTTGGCGGCATTGGGATCGCCGGCATAAAGTCTGCTTTTTCATTTGCGTTTTGGAACGTGAACCCCTTTATACGCTCTGCCAGCTGGCCGGGCGGCCGCACCCGCAAAGCCGAAAGGCTGCGGGTGAGGAAAGTCCGGGCTCCATGGAAACACGGTGCCGGTTAATGGCCGGCGGGGGCGACCCCAGGGAAAGTGCCACAGAAAGCAAACCGCCACGATTTATCGGGGCAAGGGTGAAAGGGTGGGGTAAGAGCCCACCGCGCGACTGGCAACAGGAGCGGCACGGTAAACCCCACCGGGAGCAAGACCGAATAGGGACGGTGCGAGGGGAAACCTTCGAGGGCTGTTTCCGGCTCACCGTCCGGGTAGGTTGCGTGAGGCGCATGGCAACATGCGCCCAAGATGAATGGCCGCCACGTTCTCGCCCCGAAAGGGGCGAGGGCCATACAAAACCCGGCTTACAGGCCAGCTGGCAATTTCTCCCCCATATCGCGATTAATCCTTTGGATCAGCAGTCTGCGCCTTCGGGCGCAGCTGGCGATTCAGGTGCTTGAGCGATTGAATCAAGTACGCATGCTGGGGTCGAGACAAACGCATCCTTGAAGCTGGTACGATTTAATCGTACCATGATTGTCATGGTTTGATCAGGAGCGCATCATGGGTCACGTCGACAAACGCAGCATCACGCTTTCGCCGGAACTGGCGGCGGCGGTCGACGATGTCGTGGCCGCCGGCGAATATGCCTCGGCCAGCGAAGTCATCCGTGATGCGCTGCGGCAATGGAAAGACCGCCGCGATCTTCTCGGCTACACGGTCGAGGAATTGCGCAGGCTGGTTCAGGAGGGGATCGACAGCGGACCGGCGGTGGACGGCCAGCCCTTCATGGACCGGCTGCGAGCCAAATATCACAGGATGTCGGAAGCTGCAGGCTCGGAAGAGTGAAATATCGGCTGCTTCCTCAGGCGATATCAGATGTCGAAGGCATCGGTGACTACATTGCGGAACATAGCCCAAAGGGAGCCATGCGCCTTGTGGACGCTTTGGAGAGGCGCTGGACACTGCTCACCTTGCACCCGTTCTCAGGTGCGCCGCGCGATGATATCGCGCCCGGCATTCGTCATCTGATCGTCGGCGAATATGTCACTCTGTATCGCATGGGCGAAGACGCGATCGAGATCGTCCGCGTTTTGCACGGCAGGCGCGATATTGGCGCCGATGACTTGGTGACCTAACCGCCAGCTCAGATGCCGATCTTGTCCAGCGATGCCTCGATCGCCTGCCAGAGTTCTTCCACCGGCTCGCAGCCCACCGACAGGCGCACGAAGCCGGGCGGAACCGAATCTCCTCGCTTGGCCCGCCGCTCGGCGGAGGTGTGGACACCCCCGAACGACGTTGCCGCCTGCATCAGCGTGCAGTTGTTGATGAAATCCTCGGCCTTTTCCTGGGAGAGGAGTTCGAAGGACATGAGGAAGCCGAAGCGCTCCATCTGCGCCCGGGCGAGGTTGTGCGACGGGTCGCCCTCCAGCCCGGGGTAGCGCAAGCCGCTAACGGCGCGATGGTTTTTCAGGCGCTTCGCGATCACCTCGGCAGAAGAACACATGCGGTCGAAGCGTACCTCCAGGGTCTCCAGGCCGCGATGCACCAGCCAAGCCTCGAACGGGCCGGGAATGCCGCCCGCGGTCTCGCGCCAGCCGGTGACGTCCGCGATGATGTCTGGATTGCGGCTGGCGACATGGCCGAACAGCACGTCGGAATGCCCGTTGGCCGCCTTGGTGTCGGCAGCAACGACGATGTCGGCGCCGAGATCGAGCGGGCGCTGGCCGAACGGCGTCATCGTGGTGTTGTCGACGACGACGATCGCGCCCGCTTGGTGCGCGGCCTCGGCGACCGCTGTGATGTCGCAAATGTCCAATCGCGGATTTGACGGGGTTTCAACGTAGACAAGGCGGTAGCCGTCGAAGCCGCCGTCGAGGAATGTAGCTGTCGGCCGCAGATCATAGGCGACGCCGAAGGGCTTGAGGAAACGTTCGGCCAGCGCGCGTGTGGCATGGTAGCCGTCCGAAGGCAAAAGCACGCGGTCGCCGGATTTCAACAGGCCGAAAAACACCGCCGAGATTGCCGCCATTCCTGAGGGGAAGCCGACGCATGGCGCGTCTTCGAGATGCGCCAGCATGTGCTCGACTGCATCCCAGGTGGCGTTGCTGTAACGGCCGTACTGACTGTAGCCGGCGCCGTCGCCCGGGTTGTGGAAAATAGCGGCCATGGTCAGCGGCAATGGGATGGGGTCGCCTTTGGCAAGTCCGTCGCGACGCAGATGGGCAAGGGAGGCCGCGCGGGACCTGGCTGTTTCGGACATGGATTTCTGACCTTGTTGCTCAGCGAAAAGACTGACGACGCTATTCGCGGCAGTGATGCGCGGCAAGCCGCTTCCGCTTGGGCCAGCCCGCTCTAAACGGTTCGTTAGGCTTAATGGGAGATAAAGACGGGAGTGTTGTCAGAGCTGCTCTCACCGGTTGTGGCGCGCGCGTTTGTGAAGCCTGTTCCCGTTGACGCCCATAGTGCCCCATGATATCCCATTTCGATACCAAAGCCTTCGTTCCGCGTCAGGGTAAAGCGTACGCCAATCGGGCAGCCGCGGCGGCTGTGCGTTTGCGGGGTTTTGCCGCTGGGATCGAAGCGGATTTTCGGCAGGGGACGCGCTTCGGCGCGGACGAAAACATGGAGAGGGGTGCGGCGGCGGAAGCGGCTGCAGCGTGTCATGGACCGGTTTCTGTCAAGCGCGGTGAACAGGATCGATGCGAAGGGGCGGGTCTCCGTTCCGGCGCATTTCCGCGCTGTCGTGCAGAAACGCGGCTATTCGGAGCTCTACGCGCTGCGCGGCCTGGACGTGCCTGCGATGGATGTCGGCGGGCTCGATCTGCTCGACCGCTACGAGCAGCGCATCGCGCTGGAAGACCCTTTTTTGCAGACGGCGGACGATATGTCGTTCTTCTGCCATGGCGACGGGACGTTCCTGAAGCTCGATCAGGATGGCCGCATCACGATGAGCGATTTCATCCGCGAGCATACGGGCATCACGAGCGAAGTGGCCTTTGTCGGCCGTGGCAATTTCTTTCAAGTTTGGGAGCCTGGACGGCTGGCCGCCTATGGGGCGCAGGCGCGCGCTCGGCTTTTGCAGCTTCGGCAGGGGACGAAGGCTCACGAGGCCAAGGCTGGGGAGCGGCCGGAATGATGGCGGATCACGGCGATGATCTCAGCGCCGTTGGCGGACCGGTCCGCCACATTCCGGTCCTCCTCGCCGAAGTGCTGGAGGCGCTCTCACCCAAAGCCGGCGATGTGATCGTCGACGGCACGTTTGGCGCCGGCGGCTACACCAAGGCGATCCTGGCGAGCGGCGCCTCGGTGGTGGCGATCGATCGCGATCCCGATGCGATTGCCGCCGGGCGCGGCCTGGAACAGCAATCCGGCGGCAGGCTAAGGCTGGTGCAGGCGCCATTTTCGACGCTGGACGAGCAGGTCGAAAGCGCCGACGGCGTTGTCCTCGACATCGGCATTTCCTCCATGCAGGTCGACCAGCCCGAGCGCGGCTTTTCGTTCCGCACCGACGGGCCGCTCGACATGCGCATGGCGCAGGCGGGCTTGAGTGCTGCCGACGTCGTCAATTCGTTCAAGATAGGCGACCTTGCCCGCATCTTCGGCTTCCTCGGCGAAGAGCGGAATGCCGGCCGCATTGCCCGCATGATCGAGTCACGCCGCGAAAAACGTCCGTTCGAGCGCACGCTCGATCTCGCCGACGCCATCGAAACGCATATCGGCCGCGCGCCGAAGGACAAGATTCATCCGGCCACCCGCGTCTTCCAGGCGCTGCGCATTTTCGTCAATGACGAGTTGAGCGAATTGGCCAAGGCTCTGGTGGCGTCGGAGCGGATATTGAAGCCCGGCGGGCGGCTTGCCGTGGTGACGTTCCATTCGCTGGAAGACCGCATCGTCAAGCGGTTCATCGCCGACCGCGCCGACGTCGCCACCGGCTCACGTCATTTGCCCGAGGCGCATGCGCGCACCGCGACCTTCCGCAAGGCCGGTGGCGGCGTGACGGCAGGCGATGCGGAGGTCGCTGCCAATCCGCGGGCGCGCTCGGCCAGGCTGCGCGCCGCCATCCGCACCGAGGCGCCGGCGCGCGCCGGGGATCTCACCATTTTCGGCCTTCCAAAACTTCCCGGCATCCAGGCGCCGCGAGAGAGGTGAATACGTGTTTCGAACCAGCGACATAGTCCTGATCGCCGTCATGGTCTCGGCCGCGGCTCTGACCTACAAGGCCAAGCGCGAGGCCGAGGAACAGCTGGCTTCGGTGCAGAAGATCGAGGCGCAGATCCGCTATGAGGAGGACACGATCGACCTGCTCAAGGCCGACTGGAGCCTGCTGACCCAGCCGTCGCGCCTGCAGAAGCTGGCTGAAATCTACAAATCGCAGCTCGCACTCGAGCCGGTCAATGCGCGGCAGATCGTCGGGCTCGACGACCTGCCGGCAAAACCGCTCAACATCGAGGACCTGTCGTCGCAGCGGCTTGGCGGCATGGCAGACAATTCCGGCAAAGGACCAGCCGACAAGGATCCCGTGGTCACCGGAGCCATCGTCCAATGATCGCTGGATTTCCAATGCGCCCCAAACTTCCGTCGATCGGCAAATTGCTGAAGCGCCGCGCACGGACCGGCGAGGACGGCTCCATCGTCGTCGAGGGCGCGCGCAAGGCGACCGGCGGCAAGGCCAAGACCCGCATCGTGATGACCATGGCGGTGTTCTTCGGCATCTATTCGACCATCGCCGGGCGGCTGGTCTATCTCGGTTTTCAGTCCCCCGACATGTCGAATGGGCCGCAAAGCCGGGTGACGGCGTCGCGTCCCGACATCGTCGACCGCAACGGCGAGGTGCTGGCGACCGACATCAAGACGGCATCGCTGTTTGCCGAGCCGCGCCGCATCGTCGATGCCGACGAGGCGATCGAAAAGCTGTCGACCATTCTGCCAGATATCGACCCCGAGCAGACCTATCACAAGCTGAAGAGCGGCGCCGGCTTCGTCTGGTTGCAGCGGCAGCTGACGCCCAAGCAGCAGGCCGACATCATGCAGCTCGGCATTCCCGGAATCGGCTTTCGCACCGAAAAGCGCCGCTTCTATCCTGCCGGCGTGACCTCGTCCTACATTGTCGGCCTCACCAACATCGACAATCAGGGCATCTCCGGCATGGAGAAGTACATTGACGAGCAGGGCCTGAGCGACCTGCAGGCCTCAGGCTTGGCGATCGCCAAGGATCTGAAGCCGGTTCAGCTGTCGATCGACCTGCGCGTCCAGCATGTGGTGCGCGACGAGATTGCCGCCGGCCTCGAGCGCTATCGCGCCATGGGCGCCGGCGCCGTCGTGCTCAACATCAAGACCGGCGAAGTGGTGGCGATGGCCTCGGTGCCGGATTTCGATCCGAACAATCCCTTCAATGCGCAGGACAAGGATCGGCTGAACCGCATGTCGGCCGGCCTCTACGAGATGGGATCGACCTTCAAGAGCTTCACCTCGGCCATGGCACTCGATTCCGGCAAGGCGAACATGAACAGCCGTTTCGACGCCTCGCACCCAATCCGGGTCGGCCATCAGGCCATCCACGATTTCCACGGCAAGAACCGCGTGCTGTCATTGCCGGAGGTGTTCCTTTACTCCTCCAATATCGGATCGGCCCGTGAGGCCGAAATGGTCGGCATCGAGGGGCACCGCGAATTCCTGCATCGCCTTGGCCTTCTGGACAGGATGCAGACCGAACTGCCTGAAGTCGCCCGCCCGACCGAACCGAAGGTCTGGAAGCAGGTCAACTCCTTCACCATCGCCTTCGGCCATGGCGTGTCGACGACGCCGCTGCAGGCGGCCGTCGGCTGCGCGGCGCTGATGCAGGGCTATTTGATCCCGCCGACTTTCCTGGTCCGCAGCGAGCAGGATGCGATGGCGGTGGCCAAGAGAGTGGTCAGCGAAAAGACTGTGGAGGGCATGCGCTACCTCTATACGCTCAATGCCGAGAAGGGCTCGGCCAGAAACGCCAGGGCCCCCGGCTACCGCGTTGGCGGCAAGACCGGAACCGCCGAGAAGGTGATCAATGGCCGCTACTCGAAGGAACTGAATTTCAACACCTTCGTCGCTGCCTTCCCGATGGACGATCCGCAATATCTGGTGTTTACGATCGCCGACGCTCCGCACCCGGAAAAGCCCGGACTGACCGACGTCGCCGCCAACAATGCGGGTGTCATGGCCGGAAACATCATCAGGCGGGCAGCCGCCATGCTTGGCGTGAAGCCAGATTTCAGCCATGAAAATGGCGCAACGCTGGTTTCCTATCAGTGATTCTTAGGGCGCGCCGGCAACTGCGCGCCATTTTGTTGAGATAAACGGGGTTCGATGCACCTGAGAGATTTAGCCGGTATCCTGCCTGTCGAGGGAACATCTTCCCGCGATGTGGAGGTAACCGGGATTTCGTCGGATTCCCGCACGGTCAAGACCGACGTGGTCTTTTTCGCGCTCGCCGGCAGCAAGGCGGATGGTTCGGCCTATGCCGCCGATGCGGCAAAGCGCGGCGCAGCGGCGGTTGTCGTGGGCAAGGCCAGCGCCGTTTCCGGCCTGTCCGTCCCGGTGCTCAGCGTCGACGACCCACGCCTGGCGCTGGCGCTGAGCGCGGCACGTTTCTTCGGCAGCCAGCCGGAGACCATGGTCGCGGTTACCGGCACCGCAGGCAAGACCTCGGTCGCCGCCTTCACCAGGCAGATCTGGGAGCAGGCCGGCTTTGCCGCCGCGTCCATTGGCACCACCGGCGTGGTGGCGCCGGGCCGCAACGATTACGGTTCGTTGACCACACCCGATCCAGTGGCTTTGCACCAGTTGCTCAAGGAATTGGCGGAGGCCGGCGTCACACACGCCTCGATGGAGGCTTCCAGCCATGGTCTCGACCAGCGCCGTCTCGATGGCGTCAAGCTCGCCGCGGGCGGTTTCACCAATCTCGGCCGCGACCATATGGACTATCATCCGACGGTCGAGGACTACCATCGCGCCAAATTGCGCCTGTTCGACACGCTGCTGCCGAAAGGCGCGCCGGCGGTCATCTTTGCCGACGATCCGTGGTCGGCGCCGACCATCCAGGCTGCGCAGGCCGCGGGGCTCAATGTGCTGACTGTCGGCCGCCATGGCGATTTCCTGCGCCTGAAGCGGGTCGAGCACGAGCGCCACCGCCAGCGCGCCGAGGTCGAAGCCGACGGCGTGCTCTACGAGATCGACCTGCCGCTCGCCGGCGACTTCCAGATCGCCAATGCCCTGGTTTCGGCCGGGCTGGCCATTTCCACCGGAACGCCGGTCGCCAAAGCTTTGATGG
Source organism: Mesorhizobium sp. M1078 (assembly GCF_040318615.1). Taxonomy (NCBI): domain Bacteria; kingdom Pseudomonadati; phylum Pseudomonadota; class Alphaproteobacteria; order Hyphomicrobiales; family Phyllobacteriaceae; genus Mesorhizobium; species Mesorhizobium sp. M1078. The sequence continues at coordinate 45,817 of NZ_JAMYMP010000016.1, read as the reverse complement.
CATTAGAGAAACTTCAGGGGGCACCTGGACGGCTCGACCTTGTCGGCGCCACCGCCAATGGCGCGCCCGTCTATGTCGACTATGCCCACAAGCCGGATGCGCTGGAAAATGTGCTGGCCGCCGTGCGCCCGTTCACCACCGGCCGCGTCATCGTCGTGTTCGGCTGCGGCGGCGACCGCGACCGGGGCAAGCGGCCGATCATGGGCGGAATCGCCACGCGGCTCGCCGATGTCGTCATCGTCACCGACGACAATCCGCGCTCGGAAGTGCCGGAAACGATTCGTGCCGCGATCCTGGCAGCCGCACCCGGCGCGATTGAAATCGGCGACCGCCGCAAGGCGATCCACGAAGCGGTCGCCATGCTCAAAGCGGGCGATACGCTGATCGTTGCCGGCAAGGGCCATGAAGAGGGCCAGACCATCGGCGCCGAGACTTTTCCGTTCTCCGACCACGAAGAAGTCCGGTCGGCGCTGCGGGAGCGGGCCGCATGAGCGTGCTCTGGACTTCCGAGGCGCTGGTCGACGCCATTGGCGGTCGGCCGCTCGGGCCGATGCCGGAGGGAATTTCGGGGATCTCGATCGACAGCCGCAGCCTGCAGCCGGGCGACGCCTTCTTCGCCATCAAGGGCGAGGCGATGGACGGCCATGACTTCGCGACCGCGGCGATCAAGGCCGGCGCCGGCGTGCTGGTCGTTGCCGAAGGCAAGTTGCCGTCGCTCGGGCGGCTGACGGCGCCGATGATCGTCGTGCAGGATGTGCTGGCAGCACTGGAGAAACTCGGTGTTGCCGCCCGCGCCCGGTCCAATGCAAAGATCATCGGGGTGACAGGATCGGCCGGCAAGACCACCACGAAGGAGGCGCTGCGCCATGTGCTGTCGGCCGTCGGCACGGTGCATGCCTCGGCGCAGTCCTTCAACAATCATTGGGGCGTGCCGCTGACGCTGGCGCGCATGCCCGGCGATTGCGACTATGCGGTGTTCGAGATCGGCATGAACCATCCCGGCGAGATCCGGCCGCTGGTCAAGATGGTCCGGCCACATGTGGCCATCGTCACGATGATCGCCGCCGCGCATCTCGGCTTCTTCAGAAATCTCGACGAGATCGCCAAGGCCAAGGCCGAGATTTTCGAAGGCATCGAGCCCGGCGGTGCGGCCTTGCTCAACCGCGACGATGCGCGCTGGAAGCTGCTCGACAAGATGGCGCGGGCCGCCGGCGTCGAACATGTCTTTGGCTTCGGTGAGAACGCCCGGTCGACCTACAAGCTGACCAAATGCGAGCTGCATGCCGATCATTCCGACATCACCGCCAGGATCGGCGGGCAGGATGTGACGGCGCGCATCGGCGCGCCCGGCCGCCACATGGTACAGAACGTCCTGGCGGTGCTCGGCGCCGCGCATTTGGTTGAAGCCGACATCGGCAAGGTGGCCTTGGCACTGGCCGATCTGTCGGCCGAGCGTGGCCGTGGGAAGCGCCATATGCTTCGCCACCCCAAGGGACCGATCACACTGATCGACGAGAGCTACAACGCCAATCCGGCCTCGATGGCTGCTGCCATGGCACTGCTCAACGCGACGCCTGTCACGGGCGAGGGCCGGCGCATCGCCGTGCTCGGCGACATGCTCGAGCTCGGCGACCATTCGGCCAAGCTGCATGCAGCCCTGGCTGAACTGATCGTCGGCACCGGCACAAACACGGTCTTTCTCGGCGGTCCGGAAATGCGGGCGCTGGCAGACATCCTGCCCGACGAGATCAAAACGGAATACCGCGCCGGCGCCGAGGAATTGAAGCCGCTGCTGCTGTCGACGCTGAAGGCCGGCGACGTGGTGATGATCAAATCGTCGAAAGGCATCGGCTTTTCAAAGCTGGTCGAGGCCTTGCTCGGCAAATATCCGGCGGAAGCCGCAGGCACGAAACAGAACTAGTCCGGGGAACGGAATCGTATGTTTACATTGCTCGTCGATTTTGCGGACAAGGTCTCGGTCTTCAATGTCTTCCGCTACATAACCTTTCGCACCGGCGGTGCGCTGATCACCTCGGCGCTGATCGTCTTCATCTTCGGGCCGACCATCATCAATTCGCTGAGGCTGCGGCAAGGCAAGGGCCAGCCGATCCGCGCCGATGGCCCGCAGACGCATTTCAAGAAGGCCGGCACGCCGACGATGGGCGGGCTGATGATCCTGTGCGGCATCGTCGGCTCGTCGCTTCTATGGGCGAACCTCTCCTCGATCTATGTCTGGGTGGTGCTCTTGGTGACGCTGGGCTTCGGCTCGATCGGCTTTTACGACGACTATCTCAAGGTAACCAAGCAGTCGCATCTCGGCTTTTCCGGCAAGGCGCGGCTGGCGTTGGAATTCGTCATCGCCGGCATCGCCGCCTGGGCGATCATGCATAATGGCCAGGCGCCGTTCTCGTCGTCGCTGACCTTCCCCTTCGCCAAGGAATTCATCATCAATCTCGGCTGGTTCTTCGTGCCGTTCTCCTGCTTCGTCATTGTCGGCGCCGGCAATGCGGTGAATTTGACCGATGGCCTCGACGGGCTGGCGATCGTGCCGATCATGATTGCGGCGGCATCCTTTGGCGTCATCGCCTACCTCTCCGGCAATGCGGTGTTCGCCGAATATCTGCAGATCCATTTCGTGCCCGGCACCGGCGAACTGGCTGTCGTGCTTGGCGCCGTCATCGGCGCCGGCCTCGGCTTCCTCTGGTTCAACGCGCCACCGGCGGCGATCTTCATGGGCGACACCGGTTCGCTGGCCATGGGCGGCCTGATCGGTACGGTCGCGGTCGCCACCAAGCACGAGATCGTGCTGGTCATCGTCGGCGGATTGTTCGTCGTGGAAATCCTGTCGGTCATCATCCAGGTCGGCTACTTCAAGATGACCGGCAAGCGCGTCTTCCTGATGGCGCCGATCCACCATCATTTCGAAAAGCTCGGCTGGACCGAAAGCCAGGTGGTGATCCGCTTCTGGATCATCGCCGTCATCCTGGCGCTGGTCGGCCTGTCGACCCTCAAGCTGAGATAGGAACCCGCTTGATTCCCGCCGCATCCTTTTCGGGCAAACGCGTTTCGCTCTTCGGGCTCGGTGGCTCGGGGATCGCCACGGCGCGCGCGCTGATCGAGGGCGGCGCCGACGTGCTGGCGTGGGACGACAATCCCGATAGCGTCGCCAAGGCCGCTGACCAAGGCATTGCGACCGCCGATCTGCGCGGCGCCGACTGGTCGAAATTCTCGGCCTTCGTGCTCTCGCCCGGCGTGCCGCTGACGCATCCCAAGCCGCACTGGACGGTGGAGCTGGCGCGTGGCTCCGGCGTCGAAGTGATCGGCGATATCGAATTGTTCTGCCGCGAGCGGATTGCGCGCGCGCCTGATGCGCCGTTCATCGCTATCACCGGCACCAACGGCAAGTCGACGACCACGGCGCTGACCGCGCATATCCTCAAATCGGCAGGGCGCGACACGCAGATGGGCGGCAATATCGGCCGCGCCATCATGACGCTCGATCCACCGCAGGCTGACCGGGACTATGTCGTCGAGTGTTCGTCCTACCAGATCGATCTCGCGCCCTCGATCAACCCGACGGCCGGCATCCTGCTCAACCTGACGCCCGACCATCTCGACCGCCACGGCACCATGCAGCATTACGCTTCGATCAAGGAGCGGCTGGTTGCCGGCAGCGAGACGGCGATCGTCGGCGTTGACGATTCCTGGTGCGCGCAGATCGCTGACCGGCTGGAGAGGGCGGGCCGGGAGGTGATCCGCATCTCCAAGCGGCTGCCGCTGACCGACGGTTATTTCGCAGACGGTTCCGATCTGATGGAAGCCGTCCATGGCCGCTACAGCCGCGTCGCCTTCCTCGAAGGCATCGGTTCGTTGCGCGGCCAGCACAATGCGCAGAACGCGCTTGCCGCTGTTGCCGCCTGCCTCAGGGTCGGCTTGAGCCTGGGCGAGATCCAGGCGGGACTGGAGAGCTTTCCAGGCCTCGCGCATCGCATGGAGCAGGTCGGACGCAAGGACCACGTGCTGTTTGTCAACGATTCCAAGGCGACCAATGCCGATGCGGCGGCACCCGCGCTGTCGAGTTTTTCGCGCATTTACTGGATCGCCGGCGGACTGCCCAAGGAAGGCGGCATCGAGCCGCTGCGCGGTTTTTTCCCACGCATCGCCAAGGCCTATCTGATCGGCGAGGCGGCGCCCGCGTTCTCGGCGACGCTCGGCGAAGCCGTGCCCTATGAAATCTCGGGCACCCTGGCCGCCGCGGTCGACCATGCCGCGAAAGACGCGGCCAAGGATGACAGCGGCGAGGCGGTGGTGCTGCTGTCGCCGGCCTGCGCCAGTTTCGACCAGTTCAAGAATTTCGAAGTTCGCGGCGAAGCCTTCAGGCAAGCTGCGAATGCTATCGAGGGTGTCAAACCCATCGGAGGGGCACGATAATGCAAAGCCGTCTCGACAAAAGCCCGGTTGCAACCTGGTGGTGGACGATCGATCGCTGGTTCCTGGCGGCGTTCCTGTCGCTGATGGGGCTTGGCATTGTCTTGTCCTTTGCGGCAAGCCCGGCGGTGGCCGAACGCATCGGCCTCGACAGTTTCCACTTTGCCACCAGGCAGATCATCTTCACCGTGCCGGCGCTCGGCGTAATGCTGGCGGTCTCCTTCCTGGAATCGCGGCAGATCCGGCGCATGGCGCTGATCATCCTGGGCATCATGCTGGTGCTGATGGTGGCCGTGCTCTATATCGGCGTCGAAGTGAAAGGCGCACGGCGCTGGGTGTCGTTTGTCGGCATGTCGATCCAGCCGTCGGAATTCCTGAAACCTGCTTTCGTCATCGTCTGCGCCTGGCTGTTCGCAGAACACAAGCGCCAGCCCGACATTCCGGGCAATTTGTTTGCCATGCTGCTGCTAATCCTGGTCATCTCGCTTCTGGTGGCGCAGCCCGATCTCGGCCAAACCATGCTGGTGACCGGCACCTGGGGCGTCATGTTCTTCATGGCCGGCCTGCCCTGGCTATGGATCATCGCGCTTGGCGCCACCGGCGCCGGCGGCCTGTTTGCCGCCTACACGGTGTTCCCGCACGTCGCCGCCCGCATCGACAAATTCCTGACCGGCGAAGGCGACACATTCCAGGTCGACATGGGCCGCGAGGCGCTGATCAACGGCCACTGGTTCGGCGTCGGCCCGGGCGAGGGCACGGTCAAGCGCGTCATCCCCGACGCGCATGCCGATTTCGTGTTTTCGGTCGCCGGCGAAGAGTTCGGGCTGATCATGTGCTTCTTCATCATGTCGATCTTCGCCTTCATCGTGCTGCGCGGCTTGAGCACGGCATTGAAGGAACATGATGATTTCACCCGCTACGCCGTCGGCGGTCTCGTCACCGTGTTCGGCCTGCAGTCGGTCATCAACATGTGCGTCAACCTGCAACTGATGCCGGCCAAGGGCATGACGCTGCCTTTCATCTCCTATGGCGGCTCCTCGCAGATCGCCATTGCCATCTCGATGGGCATGGTGCTGGCGCTGACGCGCAAGCGACCGGAAAAGCGCAAGCAGATGGGCTTTGCCCTGTCGCAGCGCGCCCTGCCGGCGGAGTGATATGGCGCGGGGTGTCATCCTTCTCGCGGCTGGCGGAACCGGCGGACATCTGTTTCCGGCCGAGGCGCTGGCGCATGAGCTGATCGAGCGCGGCTGGGGCGTGCATCTGGCGACGGACGACCGCGCCGAGCGCTTTGCCGGCCATTTCCCGGCCGCCGCCATCCATCCGATCCAGTCGGCGACGATGGGCTCGAAAAACCCCGCCGCTCTGCTCGGAGCGTTCTGGAAGATCTGGCGCGGCGTGCGCCAGGCCTCCGCCGTCATCGCCAGGATCAAGCCTGATGCGGTCGTCGGCTTTGGCGGTTATCCGACCTTGCCACCGCTCTATGCCGCGACGCGGCGCAAGCTGCCGACGCTGATCCATGAGCAGAACGCGGTCATGGGCCGCGCCAACCGGGCGCTGTCCGGGCGTGTCGATGCGATTGCCGGCGGCTTCCTGCCGCAAGATGAAAGTGCCACAGGCGCCAAGACTGTGACGACCGGCAATCCGGTCAGGCCGCCAATCCTGGAGGCGGCAAAGACGCCCTATAAGGCATCCCAAGGGGCGGATCCGTTCAGGCTCCTGGTGTTCGGCGGCAGCCAGGGCGCGCAGTTCTTTTCCGATGCCATGCCGGCGGCGATCGCACTTCTGCCGGAGGCGCAGCGCAAGCGGCTGGTGATCACCCAGCAGGCCCGCGCCGACGACGTGGCGCGGGTGAAGGCTGGCTATGCGGCACTCGGCGTCCATGTCGAGGTCTCGCCCTTCTTCACCGATATGGCACAGCGCATGGGCGCGGCGCATCTGGTGATCTCGCGCTCCGGCGCCTCGACGGTTTCGGAGATCGCCGTCATCGGCCGGCCGGCGCTGCTGGTGCCTTATCCCTATGCGCTGGATCACGATCAGGCGGCGAACGCAGCCGCCCTTGCCGCGGCGGGCGGCGGCGAGGTGCATCCGCAATCGTCACTGTCGCCGGAGCGCATCGCGGCTCTCATTGGCGGGCTGATGGACACTCCCGAGCGGCTGACGGCCATGGCTGCCGGAGCGAAGTCGGCTGGCCGGCCGAACGCGGCACGGTTGCTCGCTGATCTCACAGAGGCTATTGCGTCCAGAAAAACCGTTTCGGATTTCAGGAAAGGGACGCATTGATGAAGATGCCGCAGACCATCGGCCTTGTGCATTTCATCGGCATTGGCGGCATCGGCATGAGCGGCATCGCCGAGGTTCTGCACAATCTCGGCTACAAGGTGCAGGGTTCGGACCAGGCCGACAGCGCCAATGTCCAGCGGCTGCGCGACAAGGGCATCGAATGCTTTGTCGGCCACAAGGCCGAGAATATCGGCGCGGCCGAAGTGGTGGTCGTCTCCACCGCGATCAAGAAATCCAATCCCGAGCTGAAGGCCGCGCGGGAGAAGTTGCTCCCAATTGTCCGCCGGGCCGAGATGCTGGCCGAACTGATGCGCTTCCGCCAGGCGGTCGCGATCGGTGGCACGCATGGCAAGACCACAACCACGTCGATGGTGGCGACGCTGCTCGATGCCGGCGGGCTCGACCCGACGGTGATCAATGGCGGCATCATCAATGCCTATGGCACCAATGCCCGTATGGGCGATGGCGAGTGGATGGTGGTCGAAGCCGACGAAAGCGACGGCACCTTCCTCAAGCTGCCGGCCGAGATCGCCGTCGTCACCAACATCGATCCCGAGCATCTGGACCATTATGGCAGTTTCGACAAGGTGCGCGAGGCCTTCCGGCAATTCGTCGAGAACGTGCCGTTCTACGGTTTTGGCGTGATGTGCACCGACCATCCGGAAGTACAGGCGCTGGTCAGCCGCATCGAGGACCGCCGCGTCATCACCTATGGCGAGAACGCGCAGGCCGATGTGCGTTTCACCAACCACCGCATGGCCGGTGCCGTCTCGGCATTCGACGTGGTGATCCGCGACCGCAAGACCGGCGGCCAGACGACGATATCGGATCTGCGGCTGCCGATGCCCGGCCGCCACAACGTCTCCAACGCCACCGCCGCAATTGCGGTCGCGCATGAACTCGGCCTGTCGGCCGAAGCGATTAAGAAAGGGCTGTCGTCCTTTGCCGGCGTCAAGCGGCGCTTCACCCACACCGGCTCGTGGAACGGCGTCGACATCTTCGACGATTACGGCCACCACCCGGTCGAGATCACGGCGGTGTTGAAAGCGGCGCGCAGCGCCACCAAGGGCCGCGTCATCGCCATTGCGCAGCCGCACCGCTTCACCCGGCTGCACGATCTGTTCGACGAATTTTCGGTCTGTTTCAACGATGCCGACACGGTGATGGTGGCGCCGGTCTATGCGGCGGGCGAGGAGCCGATCGACGGCGTGACCTCGGAGGCGCTGGTGTCGCGCATCCGCTCCGGGGGCCATCGCGATGCGCGCTACGTCGAAACCCCTGCCGCGATTTCGCCCGTCATCCGCGCGTTGGCGAAACCGGGCGACTTCGTCATCTTCCTGGGCGCGGGCAACATCACCCAATGGGCCTATGCGCTGCCTGGGGAACTCGGCGGTACCGTCTCATGATGCGCGGCCAGGACCTGCTCGACAAACTTGGCGACCGGCTTGCCGGCCTGCGCGGCCGCATCACGCCCAATGCCGAGATGGACAAGATCACCTGGTTCCGCGCCGGCGGTCTGGCGGACGCCCTGTTCCAGCCGGCCGACGAGGAGGATCTGGCTGCCTTCCTGCGCGCCGTGCCGGAGGACATCCCGCTCACCATCGTCGGTGTCGGCTCCAACCTCCTGGTGCGCGACGGCGGCATTCCAGGTTTCGTCATCCGGCTTTCGGCCAAGGGCTTTGGCGAGGCCGAGGTGGTTTCGCCGACCGTCATCAAGGCCGGTGCTGCGACGCCCGACAAGCGCGTCGCGGCCGTCGCTTATGAGGCCGGTATTGGCGGCTTTCATTTCTATCACGGCATTCCCGGCGCCATCGGCGGGGCGCTGAGGATGAATGCCGGCGCCAATGGCGTCGAGACGCGGGAACGTGTCGTCGAGGTTCGGGCGCTCGACCGCAAGGGCAATCTCCACACCCTCAGCAATGAAGACATGGGCTATGCCTATCGTCACTCGGCCGCACCTGCCGGGCTGATCTTCACCTCCGCCGTTTTCGAAGGTGTTCTGGAAGACCAGGAGGCGATCAAGGCGGCTATGGACGCCGTCCAGGCGCATCGCGAGACGGTGCAGCCGATCCGCGAGAAGACCGGCGGCTCGACCTTCAAGAATCCGGAAGGCACCTCGGCCTGGAAGGAAATCGACAAGGCCGGCTGCCGCGGGCTGATGATCGGCGGCGCGCAGATGTCGCCGATGCACTGCAACTTCATGATCAACACCGGAACAGCGACCGGATACGACCTCGAATATCTCGGCGAGACGGTGCGCGCCCGCGTGCTTGAAAATTCAGGCATCCGCCTGCAGTGGGAAATCAAGCGGCTCGGCAATTTCCGCCCCGGCCATGCCGTGCAGGAATTCCTCGGACAGCTTCTTTAGCGCAAGCTGAAGTTCATGTGATGCTTGAACTTCAAACGGTCTGAAACAACAGCGCCACCGTTGCTCCAAAGACTCACAACACGCTTTTTCCGGCCGTTTTCGCGGAAAGTGAATCTGTCGGAATCATAAGCACTTGCCAGCGAATCAACTCTCTGATTCTCTGCCTTAAAGCGTTTCCTGATTTGAGTCGTTCGACGCGTCGACCGCGTTTTCCGTCTGGGGGGGCAACCTGCCGGGAGACTCGGACTCAATCTGGTCGCTGAATGCGTGGTTGCGGGCCCGCCGTGAGAGGGATGACGGGATATGAAGAACAAGCATGTGGCTGTCCTCCTGGGCGGATTCTCGTCCGAGCGGCCCGTGTCTCTGTCTTCGGGAAAGGCGTGTGCGGATGCGCTTGAGAATGAAGGCTACCAGGTTACCCGCGTCGATGTTGCGCGCGATGTCGGCGCCGTGCTCACCGAACTCAAGCCCGATGTCGTCTTCAACGCACTGCACGGCCCGTTCGGTGAAGACGGCACCATCCAGGGCATCCTTGAATATCTGGCCATTCCCTACACCCATTCGGGCGTGCTCGCCTCGGCGCTCGCCATGAACAAGGAGCAAGCCAAGAAGGTCGCCAAGGCTGCCGGCATCGCGGTGGCGGAATCGAAGGTTGCCAGCCGCTTTGCCATCCAGAACAAGCATCCGATGAAGCCGCCCTACGTGGTCAAGCCGGTCAATGAAGGCTCAAGCTTCGGCGTCGTCATCGTGCATGAAGGGCAGTCGCATCCGCCGCAGGTCATCGGCTCGTCCGAATGGAAATATGGCGAGACCGTCATGGTCGAGCGCTACATCCATGGGCGCGAGCTGACCTGCGCCGTCATGGGCGACGTGGCGCTCGGCGTCTGCGAGATCATTCCGACCGGCCATTCCTTCTACGACTATGATTCAAAATACGTCGCCGGCGGATCAAAACACGAAATCCCTGCTAAAATTTCATCAAATATTTACCAAAAAATACAGACACTGGCGCTCAAGGCACATCTGGCTATCGGCTGCCGGGGCGTTTCCCGATCGGACTTCCGCTATGACGACCGTCACTCCGAAAACGGCGAGATTGTCTGGCTCGAGATCAACACTCAGCCGGGCATGACGCCGACGTCTTTGGTGCCTGAAATCGCCGCCCAGGCCGGGCACTCGTTTGGCGAATTGTTGAGTTGGATGGTGGAGGACGCTTCGTGTCTGCGTTGAAATGGGGACATGACAAGGGCAGGGGCGGCGCCGGGCCGGCGCTGTTCGGCATGCCGTTGTCGTTCGACCATTTCGTGCTGCCGCGCGTGCTGCGCCGGCCGGTGCGCGTGCTGGCGCGCCTGGGCGGCGGCGACTTCGTCGCGCCGCGCTTTTCCGCGGCCATCCTGTCGGCTTCGCTCATTGCATCAAGCAGCCTCTATGGCGCCATTCTCGGCGGTCATGCCGACGACATCGTCCAGAGCATCACCGCCCGGACCGGCTTTGCCGTCGACCAGATCAAGGTGGTCGGCAACCGCCAGACTTCGGAGATCGACATACTGGACCGGCTCGAGCTCGACGGCTGGACGTCACTGATCGGCTTCGATGCCGAAGCCGCGCGTGAACGTATTGATACCTTGCCCTGGGTCGAAGTGGCGGCGGTGCGCAAGGTCTATCCACATACGCTGGAAGTGCGTGTCGAGGAGCGCGAGCCCTTCGCGCTCTGGCAGCAGGGCGCGGAGCTTTCGGTCATCGAACGCTCCGGCGCGGTGATCGCGCCGTTCTCCGGCGGCAAGCAGGCGCTGCTGCCGCTGATCATCGGCACCGGCGCGCCGGCCAAGGCCCCCGACTTCGTGGCCAAGATCAACAAATTTCCCGAGCTCGCGGCTCGGGTCAAAGGCTATATCCGCATCGGCGAACGGCGCTGGGACCTTAAGCTGGAAAACGGCATCACGATCAAGCTGCCCGAGGATGGCGAGGATCAGGCGATCGCCGATCTGGTTCGGATGGACCACGACAACGGGCTTCTGACGCGGGACATCGCCGCCGTCGACATGCGCATCTCCGATCGCCTGGTGGTGCAGCTGACGCCGGAAGCGGCGACGCAGCGCCAGGCCGCGCTCAATGAAAAGCCGCAAAATCTGAAGCGCAAGTCGGGGACGAAGATATGAGCTGGCTTGGCGGCAACAGCGATGCCTCTTCGCGGCGTTCCGGCACGCTCACCGTGCTGGATGTCGGCTCGAGCAAGGTTTGCTGCGTGGTGGCGAAACTGAAGCCGCGCGAGGACGGCAAGCTGTTGCGCGGCCGCTCGCACCGCATCCAGGTGATCGGCATCGGCCACCAGAAATCGCAAGGCGTGAAGTCGGGCGTGGTCGTCGATCTCGACCGCGCGGAGCACGCCATTCGCCTGTCCGTCGACGCAGCCGAACGCATGGCGGGACTGACCGTGGATTCGCTGATCGTCAACATGACGGCCGGCCGGCTGAAGAGCGAAACCTATTCGGCCACCATCAATCTCGGTGGCCATCAGGCCGACGAAGCCGACATCAAGCGCGTGCTTGCCGTCGGCGCCAAGCAGGCACTCAAGGCCGAACGCGACGTGATCCATTCGCTGCCCGTCGGCTTTTCGCTGGACGCCGAGCGCGGCGTGCGCGATCCGCGCGGCATGGTCGGCGACCAGCTCGGCGTCGACATGCATGTGCTGACGGGCGATGCCGCGCCGCTGCGCAATCTGGAGCTCTGCATCAACCGCTCGCATCTGTCGGTCGAGCGCATGGTGGCGACGCCCTATGCCAGCGGGCTTGCGGCCCTGGTCGACGACGAACTGGAAATGGGTGCGGCCTGCATCGACATGGGCGGCGGCACGACGACCATCTCGGTGTTTTCGGAAGGCAAGTTCGTCCACGCCGATGCCATTGCCATCGGCGGCAATCATGTGACGCTCGATATGGCCAAGGGCCTGTCGACCTCGCTCGACGCCGCCGAGCGGCTGAAGGTGATGCATGGTTCGGCGCTGCCCGGCAGTGCCGACGATCGCGACCTGGTCTCGATCCAGCCGATCGGCGAAGACGGCGAGATGCCGCTGCAGATCCCGCGCTCGGTGATGACGCGCGTCATCCGCGCCCGCATCGACGAGACGCTGGAACTGTTGCGCGACCGGCTGAACAAGTCGGGCTACGGCAATGCCGTGGGAAAACGCGTCGTGCTGACCGGCGGCGCCAGCCAGCTTGCGGGTCTCCCCGAGGCGGCGCGCCGCATTCTGGGACGCAATGTGCGCATCGGACGCCCGCTCGGCGTGGCGGGCCTGCCGGAAGCTGCCAAGGGGCCGGCTTTCTCGACGGCGGTCGGGCTGCTGATCTACCCGCAGATGGCGAGCTTCGAGAGCCATCCGGCGAAAGGAATTTCCGGTCTCAGAATGACCGGGACGGGCGGAAAACTGCATCGCATGAGTCAGTGGTTGAGAGACAGTTTCTAATTGACGGGGACAGCCCCATAGGCGGCCGCGGCGGCGAAGCGGCGGGAAAGGCAAAGGACGGAGACAATGACGATCAATCTGCAAAAGCCGGACATCACCGAGCTCAAGCCGCGGATCACCGTATTCGGTGTCGGCGGCGGCGGCGGCAATGCCGTCAACAACATGATCACCGCGGGCTTGCGCGGTGTCGAGTTCGTCGTGGCCAACACCGATGCACAGGCGCTGACCATGTCGAAGGCCGAGCGGCTGATCCAGCTCGGCGCGCATGTCACCGAGGGGCTCGGCGCCGGCTCGCAGCCTGAAGTGGGCCGTGCGGCGGCGGAAGAGTGCATCGATGAGATCATCGATCATCTCTCCAACACCCACATGTGCTTCGTCACCGCCGGTATGGGGGGCGGCACCGGAACCGGTGCGGCTCCCGTGGTTGCCCGCGCGGCGCGCGAACGGGGTATCCTCACCGTCGGCGTCGTCACCAAGCCGTTTCATTTCGAAGGCCAGCGCCGCATGAAGACGGCGGATCTCGGCATCGAGGAGCTGCAGAAATGTGTCGATACCCTGATCGTCATCCCCAACCAGAACCTGTTCCGGCTGGCCAATGACAAAACCACCTTTGCCGACGCCTTCGCCATGGCCGACCAGGTGCTCTACTCCGGTGTTGCCTGCATCACCGACCTGATGGTCAAGGAAGGCCTGATCAATCTCGACTTCGCCGACGTGCGTTCGGTGATGCGCGAAATGGGCAAGGCGATGATGGGCACCGGCGAAGCTTCGGGCGAGGGCCGCGCGATGGCCGCCGCCGAGGCGGCGATCGCCAATCCGTTGCTCGACGAGACCTCGATGAGGGGCGCCAAGGGCCTGCTGATCTCGATCACCGGCGGCCGCGACCTGACCCTGTTCGAAGTCGACGAGGCCGCGACCCGCATCCGCGAGGAAGTCGATCAGGACGCCAACATCATCCTCGGCGCCACCTTCGACGAGGAACTCGAAGGCGTCATCCGCGTCTCGGTGGTCGCCACCGGCATCGACAAATCGGCAGCTGAAATTGCCGCGGCGCCGATCTCGATCCGGGCCGTACCGCCGCAGCAGAAGCCGGTCAGCCGCCCAGCGGCTCCGGGGGCGGAAGGCCGTCCGGCACCGGTCCAGCAGCAGACCTATGAGCAGCGCGCGGCCGATCCGGTGGCCGAGGCGATCCAGCTCGCCGAGGCCAATGCGGCGGCAATGGCTCGTCCGGCGCCGATGGCCCAGGCGGAAGATTTCCGCCCGCAGAGCAAGATCTTCCAAGCCCCGCCTGCCCAGCCGCAGCCTGTCGTGCAGCAGGTGATGCAACCGGCGCCGATCCGGGAAATGCCGCAGCCGGTGGCTGCCGCACCGCAGCGCATGCCGCGGGTGGAGGATTTTCCGCCGGTGGTGCGGGCCGAGGTGGAAGCCAAGGGCCGTCCGGCCGACCATGAAAACAGCGGGCCGATGGGGCTGCTCAAGCGGCTGACCAACGGGCTGACGCGCCGCGAAGAAGAGCCGGCCCGGTTGCAGCCGGCTCAGCCGCGCGAACCGAAACTGCGCCAGGCGGCGCCGGAAATGCGCCGCCTTGCCAGCCAGGATCCGCAGCTTTACGCGCCGCGCCGCGGCCAGCTCGACGATCAGGGCCGGTTGACGCCGCAGACCAGGTCGACCCAGGAAGACGACCAGCTGGAGATACCGGCTTTCCTGCGCCGCCAGGCCAACTGAGCCGTTAACGGTATGTAACACTTGTTAACAGGCAGACGAGAGATTGTCTGCCTGTTAACGTTTAAAGTGGTTTAATAACAAGGCGTTACGATGTGACGCTCAAGGTCTGTCGCGGTTACACAGAGTAAGAAACCGTGATTTGGAGTCTCCCTGACAGACCATTATCTTTGCCGCAGCACTTTCGGTGTGCTGGGATTCGGGGAAGTGGCCCTGCCTGCCGATAAAAAAGAGCCGTGCCTTTTGGGTTAAAGCGGACTTAGGCGTTTGGGCTATGGGGTTTGTCTTGCAAGACTATCAGACGACGCTGAAATCGCGTGCAACGCTGACCGGTACCGGCGTTCACAGCGGCAAACCGGTCACCGTCAATTTCCTCCCTGCGGACGCCGACACCGGCGTGCTCTTCCACCTTTCGAACGGAAGCGAGAGCCGCGAGTTCCGCGCGCTGGTTGCTGAAGTCGGCGCGACCGATCTCTGCACCATGCTCGGCGATCCGGCAGGCGAGCATATCGCCACCGTCGAACATCTGATGGCGACGCTTTTCGGGCTCGGCATCGACAACATCGTCATCGAGATCGACGGTCATGAGGTTCCGATCCTCGATGGCAGTGCGGTGGCGTTCGTGGAAGCCATCGACCAAGCCGGCATCGAGACGCTGGCGGTCAAGCGCCGCTACATCAGGGTGGTCAAGCCCGTCCGCATCGAGAATGGCGCGTCCTGGGCCGAGTTCAGGCCCTATAGCGGCACGCGCTTCGAGGTCGAGATCGATTTCGAAAGCCCGGCGATCGGCCGCCAGCTATTCGCCTCCGACATCAACCCCGACATCTTTCGCCAGGATATCGCGCGCGCCCGCACCTTCGGCTTCATGAAGGATGTCGAGCGGCTGTGGGCGGCCGGCTATGCGCTGGGCTCCTCGCTGGAGAACTCGCTGGTGATCGGCGACGACAACCGGGTGATCAACATGGGTGGCCTGCGCTATCCCAATGAGTTCGCTCGCCACAAGACGATGGACGCCATGGGCGACCTGGCGCTGGCCGGCGCCCGTTTCATCGGTTGCTTCCGCTCCTATCGCGGCGGTCACCGGATGAATGCGGCTGCTTTGCGGCGGCTTCTGTCCGACCGTTCGGCCTTCGAGGTCGTCGAGACCACGCGCCGCGAGCGCGGCCGCACCGCCGAGATGAGCGCCGTCACCGGCCCTGTCTTTGCACCTTGGGTGATCTGATTCTTAACGTATTTCTGGCTTTCTGAACGCTGGCCGGTGTTGCACGGATGCATCACCGGCGGTGAAAGTGCATAGCTTTCCGGGCAACACCAAGCCGCCACAAAAATGTGCGATTGGCTAGACATAGCGTTGCTGGGCAAGGCAGTTATGGTTTATGGCTGCTGCCGTCTGTTAGGCGCATGTCGCTCAAAAGTGGGGATCAGTTTTGAGGGACGCCATGCGAAAGGCATTGAACTAACGCCGAAAGGGCGCAATCCAATCATGTTCTTCAAGCGAGTTGGTCAATCGAAAGCGCCGTATCGGGCTGTTTTCCTGGCGCTTTCGGTGGTTGTGCCATCGCTGTTCCTCTCGGCCTGCATGTCGTCCGAGAAAGACGTCGACCTGTCGACCTATGTCGACCAGACCGAACCGGCCGACGTCCTTTACAATCAAGGCCTTGCCAATCTCAATGCCGGCCGCCTGGATGAGGCGAGCAAGAAGTTCGACGCCGTCGACCGCCAGCACCCCTATTCGGAATTCGCCCGCAAATCGATGGTGATGGGCGCCTTCGCCGACTATCGCGCCGGCCGTTATGACGAAGCGATCGGCTCGGCCAAGCGCTATCTCACGCTCTATCCGTCGACCGACGACGCGGCTTACGCCCAGTATATTATCGGGCTGAGCTACTACAAGCAGATCAAGGACGTCACCCAGGATCAGAAGGAAGCACGCCAGACCGTGCAGACGATGCAGGATCTGGTGACGCGCTGGCCGACGTCGGAATATGTCGACGACGCCAAGGAAAAGATCCGTTTCGCCAACGACCAGCTGGCCGGCAAAGAGATGCAGATCGGCCGCTATTATCTCGAGCGGCGCGAATACATTGCTGCCGTCAAGCGCTTCCGCAACGTGGTCGAGAACTATTCCAACACCCGCCATGTCGAAGAGGCGCTGGCGCGTCTGGCCGAAAGCTACTACGCGATGGGCTTGACCTCGGAAGCGCAAACCGCCGCTGCGGTGCTCGGCACCAATTATCCCGACAGCCAATGGTACAAGGATACCTACAAGCTGTTGCAGAGCAACGGGCTTGAGCCGCGCGAGAATGCCGGATCGTGGATATCCAAGGCCGGCAAGCTGATCACCGGCGCCTGACGCCCGAGCATCGACTGAGGCGGAACGCGCTTTTCGGATTGATCCGACGCTCAAACAAAAAGATAGTGCGGCGCTGCGACTCCATCGGTCGCATGCCGCTTCACAGCGGTTCAGTGGTTTGATTGAGGCGCTGAACCGTCCTAACTTTTTGTTGTACGCAATTCCGGACGGAAAACCGCTACGCACTTTTCCTGGAATTGCTTGAGGTCCGGGTTCTGATGCTTTCCAGACTGTCGATCCGCGATATCGTCCTGATCGAGAAGCTGGATATCGACTTCCAGCCCGGCCTTTCCGTGCTGACCGGTGAAACCGGCGCCGGCAAATCCATCCTTCTCGACGCGCTGTCGCTGGCGCTTGGCGCCCGCGGCGACGCCTCGCTGGTGCGGCACGGTGCTGCCCAGGGCCAGGTCATTGCCGTCTTCGATGTGCCGCGCAACCACCCGGTGCGCGCGCTGCTGGCCGAAAACGCCATCGAGGATGACGGCGACATCATCCTGCGCCGGCTGCAGACCGCGGATGGCCGCACCCGTGTCTTCGTCAACGACCAGCCGTCCAGCGTCACCCTGATGCGCGACATCGGCCACGCGCTGGTCGAGATCCACGGCCAACATGACGAGCGCGCTCTGGTCGATCCCGGCGCCCATCGCGAATTGCTGGACAGTTTTGGCGGCCATCTGGGCGCTGCCCGCGCGACCGGCGAGGCTTGGCGCTATTGGCGCGGCGCCGAGCAGGAGTTTGCCAGGCACCGCGCCAAGGTCGAGGCAGCGGCGCGCGAGGCCGATTATCTCAGGGCCTCGGTGGCGGAACTGGCAAAGCTCGATCCGCAGCCCGGGGAAGAGACGCAACTGGCCGAATTGCGCGCCACGATGATGCGGGCCGAAAAGATCGCCTCGGAAATACACGATGCGCAGGATGTGCTGTCAGGCCCGTCCTCGCCACTGCCGCAACTGGCCAGTTTGCTCCGGCGCCTGCAGCGCAAGGCCAGCGAAGCGCCGGGCCTGCTCGAGGATGTGGTGAAGTCGCTGGATGAGGCGATGCTGTCGCTGGATGCAGCGCAATCGGGCGTCGAGGCGGCACTGCGCGCCACCGAATACGACCCGCAGAGGCTGGAGAAGGCGGAGGAGCGGCTGTTTTCGCTGCGGGCGGCCTCACGTAAGCACAGTGTGGCCGTCGACGATTTGGCGCAACTGCGCGACACCATGTCCGCCGATCTCGCCGATCTCGATGCCGGCGAGGGGCGCCTGCATGTCCTGGAAAAGCAGGCCTCAGCGGCGCGCGAAGCCTACGATATTTCCGCAGCCCAGCTCTCCGCCCTTCGCCATGCGGCCGCGGTCGGCCTGACCAAGGCTGTGATGGCCGAATTGCCGGCGCTGAAGCTGGAACGGGCTGAGTTCATCGTCAACCTGGCCAGCGATGGCGAGAACCGCATGGAAGAAGGCATCGACCAGGTCGAGTTCTGGGTGCGCACCAATCCCGGTACCAGGCCCGGCCCGATGATGAAGGTCGCTTCCGGCGGCGAGCTGTCGCGCTTCCTGCTGGCGCTCAAGGTGGCGCTGGCCGACCGTGGCTCGGCGCCGACATTGGTCTTCGACGAGATCGACACCGGCGTCGGCGGCGCCGTGGCCGATGCGATCGGCCAAAGGCTGGCCAGGCTGTCGAAGCGCGTGCAGGTGCTGTCGGTCACGCATGCTCCGCAAGTGGCGGCGCGCGCGGCAACGCATTTCCTGATTTCCAAATCCGGTGGCACCGACAGGGTCGCCACCGGCATTGCCGAGATGGACCGGGCGGCGCGCCAGGAAGAGATTGCGCGCATGCTGGCCGGCGCCACCATCACCGAAGAGGCGCGCGCAGCCGCGGAACGGCTGCTGCGCGAGAATATTGCTGCAGCGTAGTCGTCGCAAGGCTTTCGGACTGAGTCAGGATATGGCCCCATCCCGCTGTTCAGGAATGCTTTTTCCGAAATCCTGATTTATGGTGTCGCGCCACTGTCCAGGGACCGCTGCATGTCTGAAAAACCAGTCGAATCGTTGAGCGAAAGCGAAGCCGCGGATGAGCTCCAGCGGCTGGCCGAGGAGATCGCCGGTCATGACAGGCGCTATCATGCCGAGGACGCGCCGACGATTACGGACGCGGAATATGACGCGCTGCGGCGGCGCAATCTTGCCATCGAGGAGCGCTTTCCCGGTCTGGTGCGCGAGGATTCGCCCTCGCTGCGGGTCGGCGCCGCGCCGGCGGAAGGCTTTGCCAAGGTGCGCCATGCGGTGCCGATGCTCAGCCTCGCCAAGGCCTATACAGACGAGGACGTCACCGATTTCATCGAGCGTGGCCGGCGCTTCTTCGACCGCGACAAGGATCTCGACATCGCGTTTACGGCCGAGCCGAAGATCGACGGGCTGTCGGCGTCGCTGCGCTATGAACGCGGTGTGTTCGTGCAGGGTGCTACCCGCGGCGACGGCGCTGTCGGCGAAGACATCACCGCCAATCTCAGGACCATCGCCGACATCCCCGCCAAGCTGAAAGGATCGGGCTGGCCCGAGACCATCGAGATCCGCGGCGAAGTCTACATGACCTATGCGGAATTCGAGGCACTGAAGGCCCGCTCGGCGGCGGTGGGGGGCCAGGACTATGTCAATCCGCGCAACACGGCAGCGGGCTCCTTGCGACAGAAGGATGCGTCCGTCACCGCCAGCCGCAATCTTAAATTTTTTGCCTATGCCTGGGGCTACACGACAGCGGATCCGGCGCCGACCCAATATGATTCGGTGCAGAAATTCGCCGAGTGGGGGTTCAAGGTCAGCCCATTGATGGTGCGGGCGAAGTCGGTCGAGGAGCTGATCGCGCACTACCACAAAATCGAGGAGCTGCGTTCGTCGCTCGGCTACGACATCGACGGTGTCGTCTACAAGGTCGACCAGCTGGAATTGCAGCGTCGCTGGGGCTTTGTCACCGGTGAGCCGCGCTGGGCCGTTGCGCACAAATTCCCGGCCGAACAGGCGATGACCACGGTGCAGAAGATCGACATCCAGGTCGGTCGTACCGGTACGCTGGCGCCGGTGGCGCGGCTGGCGCCGGTCACGGTCGGCGGCGTGGTGGTCGAAAACGTCACGCTGCACAATGAGGACTACATCAAGGGCTTCGACAGCAACGGCCTGCCGATTCGCGACGGCATCGATGTCCGCATCGGTGACACGGTTGTCATCCAACGGGCGGGCGATGTCATTCCGCAGATCGTCAGCGTGGTCGTCGGCAAGCGGCCGGCTGATGCGGTGCCTTACGAATTCCCGCACATTTGTCCGGTCTGCGGCTCGCCGGCGACGCGCGAAATCAACGAAAAGACCGGCAAGGAGGATTCGCGCCGGCGCTGCACCGGCGAGCTGATCTGCGCCGCCCAGGCTGTGGAGCGGCTGCGTCATTTCGTGTCGCGCGGCGCGCTCGACATCGAGGGGCTGGGCGCCGAGAATATCGACCTGTTCTTCAATTCGGGACTGGTCAAGACCGCCGCCGATATCTTCACCCTCAGGGATCGCCGCCCGGCCGTCACCAGGGCGTTGGCCGAGCGGCGCGAGGAGCAGGCGCGGCTGCGCGAGGCGGCATCGGGCAAGGCGCGCAAGAATGTGCGCGGTGTCGAGGACCGCAATTATGAAGGTCTCGACAAGCTGTTCGCGGCCATCGATTCGCGCCGCCAGCCGGAGCTCGACCGCTTCATCTTCGCACTCGGCATCCGCCATATCGGCGAAACGACGGCGGCCGTGCTTGCCCGGACGTTTTCGACCATCGAGGAGCTGATCCGCGTCGGCAAGGAAACGGCGGCGGCTGAGGATCCGCACAGCGTCTTCCCCTCCATCAACGGCATTGGCGATACAGTGATCGATGCGTTGCGCGATTTCTTCGGCAATGAACGCAATGACGACGTGCTCGACAGACTGCTCGAACAGGTCAAGCCGAAGCCGTATGTCGTCACCGTGTCGACCGACAGCGAGGTTGCCGGCAAGACCATCGTCTTCACCGGCACGCTGGAAAAGATGACACGCTCCGAAGCCAAGGCGATGGCCGAACGGCTCGGCGCCAAGGTGGCGGGTTCGGTGTCGGCGAAGACCGATCTGCTGGTGGCCGGGCCGGGCGCCGGCTCCAAACTGAAGCAGGCCAGCGAACTC
The DNA here is from genome assembly GCF_040318615.1 of Mesorhizobium sp. M1078. NCBI lineage: Bacteria > Pseudomonadati > Pseudomonadota > Alphaproteobacteria > Hyphomicrobiales > Phyllobacteriaceae > Mesorhizobium > Mesorhizobium sp. M1078. Next base: position 25,049 of record NZ_JAMYMP010000016.1, on the reverse strand, counting down.
GGCGTCGAAGTCATCGACGAGGACACCTGGCTGCAACGGGTCGGCAAGGCATGACCGCCGGTTCGTTCAAAGGGTTTGGGCAAAAAGCTATACCGTTCCTCAAGGCGCTCGACTTCCACCAGAGCCGCGAATGGTTCCAGGAAAACCGCGCGCTTTACGACAGCGAGTTGCATGAGCCGTTCTGCGATCTGGTCGAGACGCTGACGGAGCGCTTCGCGGCGGCGGGTCTGGGCTTGCGCGGAGACCGCAAGAAGTCACTGTTTCGCATCAACCGCGACGTGCGCTTCGCCAAGGACAAGCGGCCCTACAACCAGCATTTGTCGGCCATGCTGTCGCCGGATGGCACCAAGATGGAGCAGGGCGTGTTCTTCGTCTATGTCGGGATCGACCGCTGCTTTGCCGATGTCGCCTGGTGGAATCCGGAGCCGTCCCTGCTGCTGGCGATGCGCAAGGCGATCGTCGCCCGGCCGGCCGAGTTCCGAAAACTGCTTTCAACCCTTAGGAAAAACGGCTTCGAACTCGAAACCGAGGGCCGCATGAAGCGCACGCCGCGCGGCTTCGAGCAGGTCAACGAACCCGATCTTGTCGACGCCATCCGCAACCGGCACTTCTATGTCCAGCACATGATCGATCCGGCTGGAATTCACGCGCCGACGCTGGTCGACGAGCTTGTCGATTTCGCCTTGCGCGCCAAGCCGCTGCTCGACTGGGGCAGGGCGATCCAGGGCACGGCACCGCGGAGCTAAATCAGCCCCGCGCGCTGCACGGCTACATCCGCATCAAAAGCCCACCGTCGACTGCCAGTTCGATGCCGGTGATGTAGCTTGCCGCATCGGAAAGCAGGAAGAGCGTGGCATTGGCCATGTCCTGCGGCGTGCCGATGCGGCCGAGCGGCGCATAATTGGCAACGGCAGCGCGTTTCTCCTCGGTATCCCAGCGCGCCTGCAACGGCGTCAACGCCATGCCCGGGCAGATCGAATTGGAGCGGATGCCATCGCCCGCCAACTGCATGGCGAGCGACTTCGACAGCGCACAGACGCCGGCCTTGGAGGCCTGGTAGGCATCCTGCGGGGTCGGGTCGCCGCGATACCACTGGATGGTGGAGAAATGCACCATGGCGCCGCCACGCCCGCCCGCACGCATATGCGGGACAACCGCCCGCGCGGTGTGGACGAAGGATTTCAGATTGATGTTGAAGACCTGGTCCCAGACATCAAGGTCCATCTCGAGGGCCGACTTGTCGCGGCCGAACCAGAGCACGCCTGCGACATTGGCGAGATAATCGATGCCGCCGCGCTTGCGGCCCGCGGCGTTGATGGTCTGCTCGACAAAGGCGGCGTCGGTGAGGTCGCCCTGGGCAAAGGTGAGCCGGTCGTCATAGGCGGCAAGCGACGCCGGACGCGGCTTGACGTCGATGGCGGTGACCGAGGCGCCGGCCTCGAGCAGCGCCAGCGAGATCGCCTCGCCCATACCGCCACCGGCACCGGTGACAACCGCGTGCCTGCCGGTGAAATCATAAGCGATCATCCGAACCCCTCATTTTTTTACAACATCAGTTTCGCTGATTTGTTGGCTCAAGCGAATTCGTCTGACTTTTCAAACGCCGGCTCCTACATAGCAGCGCAAGATGGGAATGTGACATGTCGGCAGAGACCTTAAGCGAAAATTCCGTGGCCAGCGACTTCTGGGACGGCGTGTGGCTGTCGATGCCGGTGGTTGTCGCCGCGGCGCCATTTGGGCTGCTGTTCGGCGCCATCGCCGTCGACAACGGCTTTTCCGTTCTCGAAGCTTTCTTGATGAGCGCGCTGATCTTCGGCGGCGCCAGCCAGATGGTCGGCATCGAATTGTTCGGCCAGCATGTCGCGCCATGGCTGATCGTGCTGTCGATCTTCGCGGTAAACTTCCGTCACGTGCTTTACTCCGCCAGCATCGGCCGGCGAATCGCGCACTGGCCGGTTATCAGCCAAGCGCTGGGCTATTTCGTGCTCACCGATCCGCAGTTCGCGGTGGCCGAGCGCAGGGCCGAAGCCGGCGAGACCGTTGGCTTTGCCTGGTATATGGGCCTTGGCCTGCCGGTGTATGTGTTCTGGGGGATCGAAAGCGCGCTGGGCGCGGTGTTCGGCAAGCTGATCCCCGACACGCATGCGCTGGGCATCGATTTCCTGCTGCCGATCTATTTCCTCGGGCTGGTCATGGGCTTTCGCAACCGGCCACTGTGGCTGCCGGTGGTGATTGCCAGTGCCGCTGCCTCGATCATTGCCTACAAGACGGTGGGATCGCCGTGGCACGTCTCCATCGGCGCCGCTGCCGGCGTGCTGCTGGCCGTCATCCTGCCGCCGCACCATAGCGGTGTGGAGGCAAAACGATGAGCGCGACTTTGTGGATCATCATTGCCGGCGCGATCGCCACCTATCTCACCCGCGTCGGCGGCCATCTGGTGATCTCGCGCTTCGACCACATCCATCCACGCGTCGAGGCTGGCTTGAACGCCGTGCCGGCGGCGGTGTTGACGACGCTGGTGGCGCCCGCCGCACTCAGCGCCGGACCGGCGGAATGGGCGGCACTGGTCGTCGCCGCTGTGGTCTCGCTGCGCGCCGGCCTGATGGCGATGTTTCTGGCCGGGGCGGTGGTGCTGATCCTAGTGCGGCAGTTTGTGGCATAGGGCGCCTGCCGGCAGAACAGTTTCGAACTGTCGGCGCCGCCCCTCATTGCCCTGCCGGGCGTTCGTCACTCGAAAAGCCAAGCAATTGCTTTTTCGTCCGCTTCGCGGACCGCTCCTCACCTCCCCGTATAGTGACGGGGAGAAGAAGCTCATTTCAGATCTTGGCGTCGTGCGGCAGCGGCGCTGTTGCCTTCTCCAGCCAGGCCAGCGTCTCGCCGTCGAGCATCGGGCCGATCTCGGCCAGCACCCAGGCATGGTAAGTATCCAGCCAGTGCAACTCCTCGCGCGTCAGCAGGTCGGTGCGGATCAGCCTGATATCGATCGGCGCCAGCGTCAGCGTCTCGAAACCGTGCATGGCGATGTCGCCGCCCTCCACCTGTTCAGCCGGCGTCACCAGGATCAGGTTCTCGATGCGGATGCCGTAGGAGCCTTCCTTGTAATAGCCGGGCTCGTTGGACAGCATCATGCCGGCCAGCAGCTTTTCGGTGCTGGTGCGGGCGATACGCTGCGGCCCTTCGTGCACCGCCAGATAGGAGCCGACGCCATGGCCGGTGCCGTGGGCAAAGTCGCAGCCATGCTTCCACAGCGCCATGCGCGCCACCGCGTCGATTTCCGAGCCGCGCGTGCCGGCGGGAAAGCGCAGCGTGGAAATGCCGATCATGCCCTTCAACACCAGCGTGAAGCGCTCGCGCATCTCCTCGGTCGGCTGGCCGATCGGCACGGTGCGGGTGATGTCGGTGGTGCCATCCTGATACTGGGCACCGGAATCGAGCAGGAACAGCTCGCCGTTTGCCAGCTTGCGATTGGTGGCGCGCGAGACGCGGTAGTGCATGATGGCGCCGTTCGGCCCGGCGCCGGAAATGGTGTCGAAGGAGACATCGCGCAGCGGCATCTGCGTTTCCTCGCCGGTCTGCCGGCGCGTTTCCTCCAGCTTGGTGACAACGGTTATTTCGTCGAGCGTGCCCGGCTTCTGCCGTTCCAGCCAGCACAGCAGTTTCGCCACCGCCGCGCCGTCCCGGCGGTGCGCGGCGCGGCTGCCGGCGATTTCCGCCTGGTTCTTGGTGGCGCGCGGAATGCGGGCGGGATCGGCTGCTGAAACAAATGTGCCGCCATTGTCCTCGACCAGCATTCTCAGCTTTTCCGCCGCCAGCACCGGATCGAGCGCGATCTTGGCGCCGCCCTTGGCAAGGGCTGCGACCGCCGCCTCGAATTCGCCGGGCTCGTACAGATCGGCGAGTTGGGTGAGATAGGCGGCGACCGTGCGCGAAAACTTGCGGCTGTCCATGAACAGCTGGTGCTTGCCGTCGGCGGCGAGGATCGCAAAGCCGAGCGCCAGCGGCGTGTGCGGCACGTCGCCGCCACGGATGTTGAAGGCCCAGGCGATCGAGGAGGGGTCGGTGAGCACGGCGTGCGTCGCGCCCTCCTTGCCGATTGCCGACGCCAGCCGCGCCAGCTTGTCCTTCGCCAGTTCCCCGGCAAAGCCGATCGGGTGGATTTCGACCGGCGCCACGGGCGGCGCCGGCTGATCCTTCCAGATGATGTCGATCGGGTTCCTGTCGAGCGGCACCAGCGTTGCGCCGGATTGCTCGGCCGAGGTTTTCAGCGCCTTGACCTCAGCGATCGTGTGCAGCCAGGGGTCGAAGCCGAGCCTGGCGCCCTTGCCGAGATTGTCCTTGATCCAGGAGGCCGGCGGGTTGTCGACCAGGCTCTCGATCGCAAAAATGTCGAGATCGACTTCGTGGCGCACTTGCAAGGTATAGCGGCCATCGACGAACATGAAGGCGCGGTCACGCTGCACAAGTGCTACGCCGGCCGAGCCGCTGAAGCCGGTCAACCATTTCAGCCGCGCCGAGCGATCGGCGACATACTCGCCCTGGTGCTCGTCCGCGCGCGGCACCAGGAAACCGTCGAGGCCGTTATCCGCCAGCCATTGCCGTAGCAACGTCACGCGCGGCTTGCCGACGCTCGGGTCGCCTGCGGAATCGAAGGTCTGGAACATGGTATGCCTCCTGTATCGGGCGCGACCGTAGCGCATGACCCGGAAAACCGGAATCGATTTTCGCCAATCGCAAACAGCCTCGGATGGTCCAAAGCGCGTTGCGTCTCAGTGCTTCAGGTGGATCGTTACCCAGCCTTCGCGATGCAAGGTCCTGACATGGCGGAAATTCTGGCCGACATAGGCCGAGATCACCGCATTGCACTGCCGCTCGAGGATGCCGGACAGCACGATCGAGCCGCCGAGGCTGATGTGCCTCGCCATCTCAGGCGCCAGCCGCATCAGCGGCCGCGCCAATATGTTGGCGACGATGAGGTCGAAAGGCGCGCGCTTGCCGAAGATCGGGTGGTGGAAGCCGGGCGCCGTCACCGTTTCAACCAGCGCCTTGACGTGGTTGAGGCGGGCGTTGGCGGCGGCGACCCTGACGGCGATCGGATCGATGTCGGTCGCCAGCACCGGAATATGCGCCAGTTTGGCGACGGCGATTGCCAGCACCGCGCTGCCGGTGCCGAGGTCGAGGGCATTCCTGGGACGTTCGCGGCGCACGACCCGTTCCAGCATTTCGAGGCAGCCGGCAGTGGTGCCGTGATGGCCGGTGCCGAAGGCAAGGCCAGCCTCGATCTCGATGGCGAGTTCGCCGCTGTGGCGCTTCCGGCGGTCATGCGCGCCATGGACGAAGAAACGTCCGGCGCGCACCGGTTTCAGTCCCTCCAGCGAGCGCGCCACCCAGTCGATATCGGGCAGAACCTCGCGCTCGATCGGCTTCGACAGGGACAGTCCGGCAAGGCTGTCCCTTAGCCGCGCCTCAACCGCGTCGACATTGCCGTCGGTGTAGAGCGAAACCTCGTAGATGTCGCGGTCTTCATCGAGTTCGAGCACGGCGATCGGCAGGCCTTCATCCTCGAAAGCCGGTTCGAGCGCGGCAAAGATGCGGTCGGCCTCGATCTTCCCAGCGATGAAGTGGAGCCTGGTCTGACCCATCAGCTGGTCTCTTGTTCGAGCATGATCTCCGGACAACACTTTTTTGTCCGAGAAAAGCGGAATCCACGTTTCGGGATCATGCCTAGCCCGCCGCCAGCCGCTTCAGCTTGGCGATCGCGGTGTCGGCGCTTTCGCCATAGGCTATGGTGCCCGAAAACTCGCCCTTGGCGTTGAGCAGCAGCGCCGAGGCGGTGTGGTCCATCGTGTAATCGCCGTCGCCGGTGTCGACCTTCTTCCAGTAGATGTTGAAGGACTTCGCCATGGCGTGCACCTTGTCGGGATCGCCCGATATGCCGACGATGCGGTCGGAGAAATTGCTGACGTAAGTGTCCATCACCGGCGGCGTATCGCGCTCTGGATCGACGGTAACGAAGTAGGCGTTGAGGTTCTTGCCGTCGTTGCCCAGCGTCTTCAGCCAGCCGGCCATTTCGAACAAAGTGGTCGGGCAGACTTCCGGGCAATGGGTGAAGCCGAAGAAGACGATGCTGGGTTTTCCCCGGAAGGCGGCTTCGGTGATTGGCGCGCCTTTCTGGTCGACCAGCGTGAATGGCGCGCCATACGGTTCGCCACTCTGGAAAGGCCTGTACGACAAGACGGTCATTGCACCGAGCCCGGCGACCATCGCAACGATGATGCCAACAAGGATAAAGCGCATCAGAGGGGACGCGTCGCTGTACATCTAGCGTGCTGCCTTTGAACTGAATAGCGACGAAGAATGTGGGTCCAAAGACGACGACATGCTGAGTGCCCTCCAATTTCATGACGGGCAGACCATAGTGCTCAAGATCGCTTTGGCAAAGATGCCGCGTTGCCGCAACCGGGCTGGACGCTACCTTGCAAACAGCTGGCCCTTATCCCACCTGAGACCGGCAAACTGAACCTGAGGAGGCTCCCTTGCAAAGACGGACTGGGCAGAGACGGATTGGGCAGAAACTGATCGGCGGCGCGCTGGCCGCATGCATTGCCCTTGGCGCCGGTGCCGCAGCGGCAGAGGAGGTCGGCAAGGTCGGCGTCGATTGGGTCGGCAACGACATCATCGTCGAGGCCATCAAGGACCCCAAGATCGACGGCGTGACCTGCCATGTCTCCTATTTCGACCGCAGCGTCATCGACCGGCTGCACAAGGGCAACTGGTTCGAGGATCCGTCTGATTCCTCGATCTCCTGCCGCCAGACCGGGCCGATCACCATCGGCGACATCGACATGAGCGAGGGCGGCGAAGAGGTATTCAAGCAAGGCATCAGCCTGATCTGGAAGAAGCAGGTGGTGAACCGCATCTACGACAAGAAGAACGAGACGCTGATCTATCTCTCGCATTCGCGCCAGGTGCAGGACGGCTCGGCGAAAATGTCGGTGACGACCGTGCCGCTGTTCGGCCAGAACGTGGTGTGGACCGGCGGCAAGCCGAAATAGCCGGTCGGAGCCGACGCAAGATCGAGCCGCCTGCAGGCCCGACGGCGACGCGACAATTGCTTCCGCAATTGCGCGGGGGTAAATCCGCCAGATGGACCGTACCGAAAACCTCGTCCTGAAAGATCCGGAGCCGCGCATCCATCCGACCGCGGAGCTGAAAGCGTGCAAGCTTGGCCGCTATGCCTCGATCGGCGAACGGGTAGTGCTGCGCGAGGTCAATGTCGGCGATTTCTCCTATTTCGAGCGCCACGCCGAGGCGATCTACACGACGATCGGAAAATTCTGCTCGATCGCCGCCAACAGCCGCATCAATGCCTTGGAGCATCCGATCGAGCGGATCACGCAGCACAAGCTCAGCTACCGGCCGAACGAGTATTTCCGCTGGCTGGGCGTCGACGCGGCGTTCCGCGCGCGGCGGCAGGCCAAGGCGGTCGGCATCGGCAACGATGTCTGGATCGGCCATGGCGCCGTCATCATGCCCGGCATCAGCATCGGCAATGGCGCCATCATCGGCGCCAATTCGGTGGTGACGCGGGATGTGCCGGCCTACACAATCGTCGCCGGCGTACCGGCAAAGCCGTTGCGCATGCGCTTTCCCTCCGAGATCGCGGCGCGGATCGAAAGCCTCGCCTGGTGGGACTGGCCGCCGGAGAAACTCGCCAAAGCGGTTCCCGACATGCAGGCCTTGCCGATTGAGGATTTCCTCGATCGCTGGGAGCAAGAGCATTCCTGAGAGCTCGCCGCGCGTGCGCGGTTTCATCGACTGGCTGGCCGAAATCCTGGCGCCAAAATTCTGAACGGCACGTGTCGGGAAGAGTTCCGCCGGTCTGCGGCAACGCAACGGACCCCTTCCGCCATGCGGGGGTGGCGCAGCGGAAGGGGCTTGGAGACAAATCCGCGTGAAGCGGACGGAACAGGTTTTTTGGCCTGCATGGTGACTAATGGCAACAAACCGATAAGGCGGCTTTTCACGGCGCTGCGCCTTTGGCGTGCATACAATTGCACCAGCGATGCCCTCTGCGACAGGGAACCGGAAGCGGCTGCCGGTTGTTTATTGTTGGAGCGATGAATGCGGCCTTGGTCAGCTCGTCGCGCTTTGAACGGTTGAGGATGTGAATGATCGAAAAGCTGTTTACCAGAATCGCCAACACCGTTTCGCACTTGGCGGGCCTGCCGCCGACTTTCATCGCCTGTTGCGCCATCGTTATCGTCTGGGCGGTAAGCGGGCCATTCTTCGGCTTCTCCGATACGTGGCAGCTCGTCATCAACACGGGAACGACGATCATCACCTTTTTGATGGTGTTCCTGATTCAGAACACCCAGAACCGCGACGGCGCCGCGGTTCAGGCCAAGCTCGACGAACTGATCCGCGTCAGCGAGGGCCACAATCATTTCATCGGCATCGAGCACCTGACCGAATCCGAGGTCGAGGAGATCAGAGACAAATGCGAGCGAGCGGCAAAACGCCATGACCACGAGCTCGCCGAACTGGCGGGCAAGAAGGCCGTCGCGCAAAAGCGCACCGCGAAAAAACGCGCGCCCGCCTGAGTCTCGGCTTTGGCTGAGTTCGACGATCAGTTTCCCATAAAGGCCGCGAAAGCGTCCTTATGGTCGGGGTGCCAGCGCGAGAGAGCAGGCCGGTTCTCGATGATGTCGCCGATCGCCCAGGCCATGCGCTTTTCATCGGTCGGCCGCATCACCTCATTGTCGGGGCAGAGGATGTAGAAGTCCCCGCGCGCCAGCGAAGCCAGCATGAAGTCGACCACCTGCTCGCCGGTCCAGGCGCCAGCGGGTTTTTCGACCGCTCCTTCGGTGAGGCCGGTGAAGGTGAAGCCGGGAATGAGAAGATGCGCCGCGACCTTCGCGCCCGGCTCGTTGCGCAATGCGTGCGCCAGCCCTTCGGTGAACGTCTTCAATGCCGATTTGGAGACGTTGTAGGCGAGATTGCCGGGTGGCGTGGTGATGCCTTGCTTGGAGCCGGTGTTGATGATCAGGCCAGGCTCTCCGGAGGCCAGCATGGCCGGAGCGAAGGCCTCGACGCCATGTACGACACCCCAGAAATTGATGTCGATCAGCCGCTTCCAGGCGTCGCCGTTCTCCCACGGTTTTCCCGGATTGTTGCCGACGCCGGCATTGTTCATCAGCAGCGATACGACGCCGAAAGCGGCATGCGTCTTTTCTGCCAGCCGGCCGAGTTCGTCGGCCTTCGACACGTCGGTGGCGACGGCAAGCACGGCATTCTCGCCGGTGATCGCGGCGACTGCCTGGAGGGCCGCATCGAGGCGCGCGCCGCCAATGTCGGCCAGCACCAGTCTCATGCCCATAGCCGCCAGCCTTTTGGCGGCGGCAAGCCCGATGCCGCTGGCGCCCCCGGTGACGACGGCGACGTTGCCTCGGCTGAGGGCGGGCAAAGCGGATTGGATTTCGGCGTCGGAGGTCATGATCTTTTTCCTAGGGTTCGGGTGGCGCCGAACTTAGCGCGGGACGCGCATCGTGCAAGGCCGTCCCGCGTGTTCGGGTTGACCGCATCAACGGCGGCCGTGCATGCTGCGGCTGAACAGGAGACTGCCGATTGACCGACTGGGTTGCGATCCTGAAGGAGCAGACCGCCACCGGCGACCAGATGGGCCGCGAGGTGCCACAGATGCTTGCCAATCCGGACATAAGCGAAGCGCAGGTGAAGACCTTGTTTTCGGCACTCGAAAAACAGGCCGAGTTCGTCGAGAAATTGCGCATGGCGCTGGAAAAATTCGGCCATGATTTTTCGATCATCAAGGCGGCCGAGCGGCTGGAGGAGCGCTATGCCGACCTTGCGGCGTCGGTTGCCGAAAAGCTGAAGGCGATGCGCAAGTAGACGCGTCCTACGCTACTTTCCAGCACCCGCGAAAAACGCGTGTCCGGCACGAACCAGACGGCGGCCACCAGCACGAAGATCGCAACGCCGATCCATTGGTTGACGAAGGCAAGCGGGACGGCGGCGGCGTAGAGGGCCACCGAGATCTTGCCCTTGCGGTCATTGCCCAGCGCCTTGGCGAAGGCGGTGTCGTTGCCGTGCAAATGGTGCAGCTTGGTGGCGAGAAAGGTGTAGGCGACCGCGCACAGCACCAGGTCGATGCCATAGACGGCGACGGGGACCGGCGCGAAATGGTTCTCGCCCATGAAGGCCGTCGTTGCCGGCATCAGCGACAGCCAGAACAGAAGGTTGAGGTTGGCCCACAGCACGCGGCCGTCGACCCTTTGGACGGTGTGGAACATGTTGTGCAGATTGTTCCAGTAGATACCGACATTGATGAACGACAAGACATAGCTGAAAAAGATCGGCCACAGAGGCAGAAGCGCTGAAAAATCCTCCCCATGCGGCACTTTCAGCTCCAGCACCATGATGGTGATGATAATGGCGACGACGCCATCGGTGAATGCCTCGACTCTGCCTTTTCCCATGGATTCTCCCTCTCGATGGAAAGACGTTAAGCGAGGATTTCGGGCAAGACCATCCTGACAAGGTTGTCAGGATGAAGTTCGGCGCGTGGAACGGCCATCCTTACATGGACGTTGGGGCGCAATTGGGCGTTGGGCGATTGGCCGGAGGTTGCCATGACCAGCTATGCCGAGACCATAACGCGCGACAATGGACTCGATGGCCGGCCCGCGATGGCCGCGGTTGCCGCCATGATCGCCGCTCTGTTCGCCGGCAGCACGGTGCTGACGCCGCTTTACGTCATCTACAAGCAGGCCTTCGGTTTCTCGCAGATCACGCTGACGCTGGTCTACGCCGTCTATGTCGTCGGCAATCTCGGCGCATTGCTGATGTTCGGGCGCTTGTCCGACGGCATTGGCCGCCGTCCTGCGGCGCTGGCGTCGATGGCCATAGCGGTGGTCAGCGCGGTGGTGTTCCTGCTGGCCGAGAATGTCGCATGGCTCGATGTCGCCCGCATATTGAGCGGCCTTGGCATCGGCATCGGCGCGGGAACCGGCACGGCCTGGCTTGCCGAGTTGATCGAGGGTAAGGACAAATCGCGCGCGGCAATCATCGCCACCAGCACCAACTTCGTTGGCCTTGGCCTCGGCGCGCTGGCATCGGGCCTGCTCGCCGAATATGCGCCCTGGCCGTTGAGACTAACGTTTGCGGTCTATCTTGCCTTGCTCGTGGTGGTGACGCTGTTGATCTGGCGCACCAGGGAAACCGTTTCGCGGCCGGGAAGGCTGGCCGATGTTTCGCTGCGGCCGCGGCTGTCGGTGCCCGCTGATATCCGCGCCGCTTTCGTGGCGCCGGCCGTCACCGGCTTCGGCGCCATGGCGCTGGTCGGCTTCTATGCAGCCCTGGCGCCGAGCATCCTGGCGCAGCAGCTGCATGTGGCCAACCATGCCGAGGCTGGCGGGCTGTTCTTTGAACTGTCGATCGTTGCGGCCGCGACCATTCTGGCCACGACCCGACTGTCCAGTCGCGCCGGCATGCTGGCCGCGCTGGCGCTGATGATCCCGGCCGTAGGGCTGATGGTTGCTGCTCAGTTTTTCGCGTCGATGTCCCTGATGGTTGCCGCCACCGCTGTGTGCGGCGTGGCGGCGGCGCTCGGCTATCGCGGCGGCCTGCAGGTGGTGAACCAGATCGCACCTGCCGAGCGTCGCGCCGAATTGGTGTCGGCGTTCTTCATCTGCTGCTTCTGCGGCAATGCGCTGCCGGTGATCGGCATTGGGCTGCTGTCGAGTTGGGCCACTCCGACGACGGCAAGCCTGGCCTTCGCCGGCATGATCACGCTGTTCTCTGTCGTAGCGCTGGGGTTCGGCGTCAAATACGCGCGCTGAGCCTCACCCGTTTGGCGTCCCGGGCGCCATGTTTGCCCGTCCGCGCGGGATGCCGAGGCCGGTGTCGGGCGGCTCGCCGGCGGCCGGCCGGTCCTCGATCATGTGCATGGTGCGCCAGCGGCCGAAGCGATAATAGGCGGCGGCCAGCACCAGCGAGGTGATCGATCCCGCCGGAAAACTCCACCACAGCGCTTCCTCGCCGATGTAGCTCCTGAAGAAGTAGGCAAAGCCGGTACGCACGACCATCACGGAAATCACCAGAATGATCAGCGGCGGCATCACGGCACCGGTGGCGCGCACGGTCGCGAACAGCACGATGGTGACGCCGAACAGGATGAACGACCAGGACGCCACCTTGTTGATGTGGGCTGCAATGTCGATTGCGGTGCTGTCCCCGCTAAGGAACAGGCCGAGTACCGGCCTGTCGAAGAAGAACAGCAGCGCCACCAGGGCGCCGGTGAGCACCAGGTTGAAGCCGACGCCGGACGCCGCGATGCGACCGATGCGGTCCCACCGCCCTGCGCCGACATTCTGGGCCGCCATCGACGAGACTGCGGCGCCGATCGCCAGTGCAGGCATCTGGATATAGGTCCACAGCTGCGCCGCGATGCCATAGGCGGCGGCGACCTGCGAGCCGTAGGAGTTGACGATGCCCATCACGGTCAGCGCCGCCGCCGAAATGACGATCATCTGCAGGCCCATCGGCACGCCCTTGAAAACGACGATCCTGAGCAGCGCCGGATCCGGCCGCAGCAGAGCGAGGTTCGCGCCGGCGAGCCGCAACGGATGCTTTCTGGCATAAAGCACGACGAGGATGGCGATCACGCTCACCGTCTGGCCGATCAGCGTCGAGGTGGCGGAGCCGGCGATGCCGAGCTCGGGGAAGGGGCCGATGCCGCGAATGAGCAGCGGATTGAGGATGATGTCGAGCACGACGGCGAGCGCCATGAAGAAAAATGGCGTGCGCGAATCACCCGCACCGCGCAGCACCGTCATGACGAAGGACAGAAGATTCATCATCGGCACGGCGACGAAGATGATGCGCAGATAGGAGCGCGCCAGCGGCAGCGCATCGGGCGGGGTGCCCAGTGTGTTGAGGATGGCTTCGACCCAGATCCAGCCGCAGACGGCGAAGATAGCCGAGACGAGGAAGAAGAAGCTGGCGCTGGTGCCGACGATGCGCCGCGCCTCGGGCAGGTCGCGGGCGCCGACCGATTGCGCCACCAGGATGGTGGCGGCCATGCCGATGCCGAACACGGTGCCAAGAATCAGGAACAGCACCAGATTGGCGTTTGAGGTCGCCGTCAGCGCCGATTCACCGAGGAAGCGGCCGACCCAGACGGCGTTGATCGAACCGTTGAGCGACTGCAGCACATTGGAACCGAGCACCGGAAGCGCGAACAACAGCAGCGTGCGAGGGATTGGGCCGCTGGTGAGATCGCCGGTGCGCCGGCGCGGGGGTATTTTTTCGTCCATGGGCTGTTCGGCGAAGGTTCATCTCAAAGTCCGCCCGGCAATGATCGCCGATTTGACGGACAAGGTCGATGCGGCATTGGAACATGCCACCTGGCGGCTTCAAGCTAATCAGTTCTCAAAACATTCGGAATGGGATATGGGTCGTCGCCGCGTGGGGTCGCATATCCTGTTGGATATGATGAATAGGCTGGGGGGATCATGTCCGACAATCCGCTTTTTTCCGAGCGCCTGAACCGGCGCGCGTTTCTTGGAATATCCGCTTTGGGTGCCGCTTCCATGGCGCTTTCAGCCTGCACCACGACCGACGTCGTGGTGCCGCCAACGCCCGCTCCGGCGCCCGAACCGGCTCTGGGCGATGCCGCCACTATGTATTCGGCGCGCGTCGATGAGGGCTTTTCATTGCCGGCAATCCCCGTGGCCAAGCTCGATCCGAAGTTCGTGCGCCAGATCGTGGACGATCCGACCGGCGAAAAACCCGGCACGATCGTCGTCGATACATCCGAGCATTTTCTCTATCTGGTGCGCGACGGCGGCAAGGCAATGCGCTATGGCGTCAGCCTCGGCAAGGCCGGGTTTGGCTGGACCGGCAGCGCCGTGATCCAGGCGCGCAAGAAATGGCCGGTGTGGACGCCGCCGCCCGAAATGATCCAGCGCCGGCCGGAACTGGCGAAATATAAGGACGGCATGCCGCCGGGACCGCAGAGCCCGCTCGGCGCGCGTGCGCTCTATCTGTTCCGCGACGGCAAGGACACGATGTACCGGCTGCACGGCACGCCGGAATGGGATTCCATCGGCAAGAACGCGTCGTCGGGCTGCGTGCGCTTCATGAACCAGGACATTATCGACCTCTACAGCCGGGTCAACGGCGTAGCCCAGGTCTATGTGCGCCCGAACCTGTCGGCCGCAGGCAAGATCATGGCCGTGTCGAGCCGGACCGCCGAGCCGATCGATGCCGGCGTGCCAAGGGATGCGGAGATTTTGAAATAGGTGCCTTCACGGCATCGCTGATCGCCGACAAACGTTTAGAGGCGGACGCGCCGGGCGCGTCCGCCTTTCCGTAAACGGCTACTTCTTGGCGAGGCCCGGAAGCGTGACCTGATAGACCAGGAACATGGTGTCGACATCGGCGCCGTCGTCGGCCTTGTAGGGCGCGCCGACCTGAAAACCGTCCTGGGTGAGAAAGTCGTTATCGTTGCCGACGAACAGGAAATAGTCGTCGGGCAGCGCCGGATCGAGCAGGCTGACCACAGACATTGCTTCCCACTTCTCCGAGAGATTGTTCTTGTCGTTCGGCTTGCCGTCATGCAGGCCGAAACGGCCGAGTTCCTTGTTGTCGTTGATGTCAATGAACGGCGTCAGCTTGGCCGGGGTCACCGAGGGGTCGAGCACGCCCTTGGGCGCCAGCGGCTTGTCGGCGGCATCGAAGGCGCCGCCGGCAATGTCGGTGGCGCCAGAGACGTCGACGACGAAAATCTGGCGCAGCAGCGAAGTATGGCCCTTCACCCCCTGGCCGTTTCCGCTGTCGCGCGCCAGCATCAGGAAGGTCTTGTCGGACAGCGCCACGATTTCGCTCTGCGCGGCGACCTTGGTCTTGTCCTTGGCGTCCTTGAACACCGGCAGCGGCACGGCATATTCATGCACCAGCTTGAGATGGGCCGGGTCGGAGGCGTCGTAGACCAGCGCGCGGGTGTTCTGGCGCGTCGCGGGCGAATCGCCGCCATCCTGGCGGGGCGCCGACTGCAGCACAGTGATCAGCGACTTGCCGTCCGGCGTCAGCGCCATGCCTTCGAGGCCTTGATTGTTCTGGCGGCCGGTTTCGGGATCCTTCGGATCGGGTTCGGCTGCACCGGGGCCCGGATTGTCGGAGGCGAAGTTCGGCGCGCCCTTGCGCATCGGCACCAAAGCGGCGGGCGGCTGCGTTGCCGACAACAGATGGCCGTCGGCCGAGAAGCGGTAGATGTTGGGGCCGTATTCGTCAGAGATGAACATGGTGCCGTCGGGCAGCCGCGCGATCGCCTCATTGTCGAGCGCCAGCTTGCCATTGGCCTCGGGCAGGATCGGCAGGTCGCCATTGGCCGCGCGCACGCCGTTGAGCGGATCGAGGCCGGTGGCGTCAGCGCCCTTGTCGTCGGTGAGGAGCAGGGAATCGGCAAGCGTCGCCTTGACGCCTGTCTGTTCCTGGCCGGAGGTGGGCGTGGCGCCCAGTGCGGTCGGCGTGAATTCGATATGAATAGTGTTGAGGCGCGGCCGGTAATCGGTGGTGCCGACGACATTGTAGCCACGGTCCGGCAGCAACCAGAGCGAGCCCTTGTAGCCGTCCGCGCCACGGGTCCAGCTTGCGGCGTCGATGGACATGCCGGAGCCGGAGCCGAAGGTCTCGCCGAACTTGTCCTTCTGATCGGCCGGGATGCGGCCGACGCCGACCAGGCCCTTGTTGACGAAGCCGCCAACGGTGGCGGTGCTGTCGGCAAGGGCAGGGGTCAGGGCGGTAAACAGCGCCAGCGCGGCGCCGAGCGACACGGTTCGGTGCGAGATTTTCATGGAGATCCTCTTTGTGACGGAACGGGCCGGAACGGCCGGATGACGAAGCCGCCGCAATCGACGATGCCGCGCCCACCGATGAGCGGTCTAGGACGCGAAGATGATAGTTGCGTGACAGACCGTGTCGCACGCGCTCCGGAACCATTTTCCAGCCTGATCCGTTGCACGCGAGCCCAAGCGTCGCCTGCGATGGCCGGTCGAGCCCCGGGCCCAGGAGGGATAAATGGGTTTCGATCAGTATCACGAGCCACCGGAAGAACTGACGCAGGAGGTGCGGACCTTTGCCCGCATGATCACCTCGTTGATCGAAGAGGCCGAGGCGATCAGCTGGTACGAACAGCGCATGTCGGTCGAGAAAGACCCTCAGGCCAAGGCGATCATGAAGAACGCGCAAGGCGAGGAGTTCAAGCATTTCGGCATGGATCTGGAATTCCTGCTGCGCCAGAAGAAAGACTGGCGCACGGAACTGAAGGAAATCCTGTTCACCACCGGCGACATCGTTAAGGCCGGCGAGCGGGGCGAGAAGAAGGTGGATTGAGGCCCGCCGGCCTTCCTCCGCGGCGGATCAATCGCTGTCGCGCGCGATCAGTTCCAGCGGCCAGACTT
The DNA here is from genome assembly GCF_040318615.1 of Mesorhizobium sp. M1078. Taxonomy (NCBI): domain Bacteria; kingdom Pseudomonadati; phylum Pseudomonadota; class Alphaproteobacteria; order Hyphomicrobiales; family Phyllobacteriaceae; genus Mesorhizobium; species Mesorhizobium sp. M1078. The sequence continues at coordinate 8,571 of NZ_JAMYMP010000016.1, read as the reverse complement.
CGCGGATGATGCGCGGACCTTCCGGGCCGGCAAAGGCGGGAAGCGAGGCCAGCAGCATTTCGGCCAGCCGCCGGCCCATCGGCTCCAGCGACGGACGGAAGGCGGTCAGCGCCGGCGAGAAATAACGGCAGAGCGGCGTGTCGACGATGACGATCACCGCGATGTCGTGGCCGGGCCTGATGCCCATCTCGGCCAGTGCCTTGCAGCCGCCGAGCGCCATTGCGTCATTGTTGAAGATGATGGCTGTGGGCCGGTCCTTGGAGAGCATCACGCGCGGCGTCACCTGGTAGCCTCCGGCCTCGTTGATGAAGCCGTCGGCGATCAGGCCGGGGTCGACTTCGATGCCATGCCGCCCCAGCGCCTTGCGGTAGCCGTCGAGGAACAGGTAGCCGAAGTTGAGATCCAGCGAAGGGCGGATGGCGGCAATGCGGCGGTGGCCGCGCGCGACCAGCCGGTCGACGGCTTCATCACCCGCCCTCTCGAAATCGATATCGAGCGAAGGATAGGTGTCGTCGCCGGATTGACTTCGGCCAAGCGTGGCGAAGGGAAAGCCAGCCTTGCTGAGATAGTCGATCCGATCGTCTTCCCGCCGTGTATTGGCCAACACGACCGCGTCGGCTCGGCGCGTCTCAACCACGCGGCGCAGCCTCTCCTGCTGATATTGGCCGGGCTCGCCCATGACGACCATCAGATCCAGGTCATCCTCGGCCAGTCGGCCCTGCAGACCGATCAGGAACGGGATGAAGAACGGTTCGCCATATTGCTGGTCGCCCGGATGCGGCTGCAGCATGAAGGCGATCGAATGGGTGGTGCCTTGCCGCAGACTGCGGCCGGACTGGTTGGGCGAATAGTTCAATTGCTTGGCGGCGGCGAGCACGCGCTGGCGGGTGTCGGCATTGACGTCGGCGCGGCCGTTCAGCGCCCGCGACACGGTGCCGATCGAAATGTTCAGGTGACGCGCAAGGTCATGGATGCTGGACGCCAAGGACAGTTCTCCCCCTGTCTTGGCTAGCACCGGCTGCCGCCCAGGCCAAGGCTTCGGGATGATTTTCGCTGGCAGCCGATTGACATTCTACGCCATCGGGTGTGTTCTCGTAAACGTTTACGGAGAAACGTTTACGGTGATGCCGGAAATGCCGTGACATTCGGTCTGGAGGGACCGGACGGGAGGAATGCCGGATGATGAATGCCGTCCTCGTCGGCTGTGGTGCGATGAGCAAGGCCTGGCTCGATGCCGCGAGGCAGATCGACGGGCTGGCCATTGTCGGCCTTGTCGATCTCGACGCCGAACGGGCGAAGGCGAGGGCGCACGAATACGGGCTCGACGGCGCGGTAATCGGCACCAGCCTCGACGCGGTGCTCGACCAGACCAAGCCCGACGCGGTGTTCGATGTCGTGGTTCCTGCCGCCCGCCGCGACGTCGCCTTTTCCGCCTTTGCCCATAATTGCCATCTGCTGACGGAAAAGCCGCTGGCCGATACTCCGGAAAATGCGCGCGCCATCGTCGATGCGGCGCGTAACGCGGGGCGCGTCCATGCGGTCGTGCAGAACCGCCGCTATGTCGCCAATGTCCGGCGCATAAGGCGCTTTCTCGACTCCGGCGCCATCGGCAAGCCAACCAGCATCCATGCCGACTTCTTCGTCGCGCCGCATTTCGGCGGCTTTCGCGAGGAGATGGCGCATGTGCTCTTGCTCGACATGGCGATCCACACATTCGACGCCGCCCGCTACATGGTCGCAGGCGATCCCGCCGGCGTCTATTGCCAGGAATGGGATCCGGCGAATTCCTGGTACCGGCAGGGCTCGTCGGCCAGCGCTATCTTCGATCTCGGCGGCGGCAAGCGCTTCACCTATGCAGGCTCCTGGTGCGCGGCGGGCTTCCGCACCAGTTGGGAGAGCACATGGCGCATCGTCGCCGAGCACGGCAGCCTGCTCTGGGACGGCGAGGACGGACTGAAGGCCGAGGTTGTGTTGTCGGTCCGCGACGGCCTGTTCGACCTGACCCAGCCCATCACAGTACCGCCGCTCGATTCCGCCGACCGCGTCGGCGGTCATCTCGGCATCATCAAGGATTTCATGCACGCCATCGAGACCGGCAGCGAGCCGGAAACCCGTGGCAGCGACAACATCAAAAGCCTGGCCATGGTTTTTGGCGCCATCGAAAGCGCCGAGACCGGACGGCGCGTCGCAATCACACAGGAAGCATCATGATGCCAAACCCGCTTCTCGACATCCGGATCGGCACCATGGTGCGGGCCAATCTCGAAGACCCGGCCGCCTACATCAAAGAGATTCTGCCGCTCGGCTTCGAGAGCATCCAGCCCTTCTTCTGGCAGACGCTGGGCGGCAAGGATTTGGCGCGGCTCGCCGGTGAGATTGGCGAGGCGATCGGCGATGCCGATGTCGCCGTGTCGTCGATCGGCGTGTTCGGCAATCCGCTGGAGGATGGCGAGGTCGATCGCGGCGTGCTCGCGGCCTGGGAAACCGTCATCGACAATGCGCATCTGTTCGGCGCTTCGATCGTCAGCGGCTTCACCGGACGTCTGCGTGGCAAGAAGCTGACAGACAGCCTGCCGCGCTTCCGTGAGGTTTGGGGTCCGCTGGCCAGGCGCGCCGCAGACAAGGGCGTGCGCATTGCCTTCGAAAATTGCGCCATGGATGGCAACTGGGCGGCCGGCGACTGGAACATCGCCCACAATCCCGATGCCTGGGAGTTGATGTTCAACGAATTGCCCGACGACAATCTCGGCCTCGAATGGGAGCCCTGCCACCAGCTTGTCTACCTCATCGACCCGATGCCGCAGATCCGCAAATGGGCGCCGCGCATTTTCCATGTCCACGGCAAGGACGCGACGGTGCGCTGGGATGTGATCCGCGAGCACGGCGTGTTCGGCAAGCTGCCCTTCGTGCAGATGCGCACGCCCGGGTTTGGCGACAGCGACTGGACGCGGGTGATCAGCGAATTGCGGCTGGCCGGTTACAAGGGCGCCATCGACATCGAGGGCTGGCACGACCCGGTCTATCGCGGCGACCTCGAAATCACAGGCCAGGTGCGCGGGCTGGAATACCTCAAGCAATGCCGGGGAGGAGCGACCTACCTGCCGAACCCGGCGTGACCGAGGGCCGGTGGGAGGAGCCGGCCTGACAGATTGCCAAGCACTGCCGACAAGCACTGCCGACAGGCGAACGACGAAACCCCTCGGCTCACCGAGGACAAAAGGGAGGAACGTGCATGAGCATCGCAATGAGAACGACACTTCTGCGCTCGACCGTCGTGGCCGCCGCCACGGCGCTGTGCGCTGCCATCTCCACTCTGCCGGCGCAGGCGCTCGACGCCCAGTGGTGCAAGGATGTCCACATCCGCTTTTTCGTCGGCGGCGCCGAGGGCGACGCTTTCGGCACCATCGTCTACAATGGCGCCAAGCAGGCGGCGTCCGATCTCGGGCCGAAGGTCGACTACATCTTCTCGCAGTGGGACGTCGAGAAGATGGTGCAGCAATTGCGTGAGGCCGTCGCCGTGAAGCCCAACGGCATTGCCATGATGGGCCATCCCGGCGACGCCGCGATCATGCCGCTGGCCGAACAGGCGCACAAGGACGGCATCAAGATGATGTACCAGAACGTGCCGGTGCCGACGGTGGTGGCTGCGTTCGGCGGCGGCTATGTCGGCGCCCAGCAGGAGCAGCAGGGCCGCGCGCTCGGCACTGAGGCGTTCAAGCTCGGGAAGCTCAAGTCCGGCGACAAGGCAATCATGATCGGTCCGTTCGAGAACGAGGCCCGCGGCGCGCGCGAGCGCGGCACGGTGGCAGCACTCAAGGAAGCCGGCGTCGAGGTCATCCAGCTGTCGTCGCCGCCGAGCGGCGAATGGGCGTCCGACCCCAATTTGGCGATCCCGGTGATCACCGCGGCCCTGCTCAACAATCCCGATGTCAAGGCGGTCGGCTATCCCGGCGGCCAGATGCTGGGCAACGTCGCCACCTACATGCAGGCGGCGGGGCGCAAGCCGGGCGACATCTTCAATTTCGGCTTCGACACCAGCCCGCAGATCGTCGAGGCGTTCAAGGGCGGCTGGGTGCAACTGACGGCCGATCAGCAGCCTTTCCTGCAAGGTTATCTGCCGATCCTCAGCCTTTGCCAGCAGGTGGTGCTGGGCCTGGCGCCGATGAATGTCGACACTGGCGCCGGCTTCGTGACGCCGCAGAATTACGAGATCGTCGCCGAGCTCGCCAAGCAGGCGCTGCGCTGACCTCCCAAGCTGCCGGCTGGGCCCAAGCCCGGCCGGCAGGACCGCCGGCACCAGGCCGGGATGATACCACAGGAGCGAGGATCGCCATGGCCGAACGCATCATCGAACTGCGCGACATCAGCAAATCCTATGGCCAGGTCTATGCGCTGGGCGGGGTCAATCTCTCGGTCGACCGCGGCGAGGTGGTTGGCCTGATCGGCGACAATGGCGCCGGCAAATCGACGCTGATCAAGATCCTGTCCGGCGTCGTCAAGCCGACCAGCGGCGAGATCCTGGTGCGCGGCAAGCCGGTGACCGGCTGGAGTGCGGCACGCTCGCGCGACGCCGGCATCGAGACGGTCTTCCAGGATCGGGCGCTGGCCGTGCAGCAGACCATTGTGCGCAACATCTTCATGGGCCGCGAACTCACCGGCTTCATGGGCTTTCTGAAGGTCAATAAAGAGATAGAGGAGGCGAGCCGGCTGATGCGCGAGATCGGCTTCACCTCGAAGGTGTTCACGCCGCACTCGATCGTCGGCCAGCTCTCGGGCGGCGAGCGCCAGGGCGTGGCGATCGCGCGCGCCATCTACAAGCAGGCCGAGCTGATCATCCTCGACGAGCCGACGACGGCGCTGTCGCTGACCGAGACCGCCAAGGTCTTCCATTTCGTGCGCCAGGTGCGGGCGAGCGGCCGTTCGATCCTGTTCATCGGCCACAACATCCACCACGTCTTCGACATCGCCGACCGCTTCGTGGTGATTGACCGCGGCAAGGTGGCGCTGACCGCCGATCGCACCCAGGTCAAGTCGGCCGAAGAGCTGATCAACTTCATGGAAGAAGTTGCGCATCCCGGCGGATTGCCGGGCCTGCACGATGCCGGCGACGCGGAGAGGGCAGCACGATGAGCAAGACCATGGAACCCGATCTGCAGAGTCCTCTCGGCGGCAAGGCAGCCCGGCCTGAGTGGAAGCACCCGTCCGACCACTGGCTGCGCGGTTTCGTCATCGACAACCGCGCAGCGCTCGGCACGCTCGCCGTGTTCATCATCATGATGGCGGCGTTCCTGATCGCCAACCCAACCGTGTTCACCACCTGGTATCTCTACAGATCCGTGCTGACCACGCTGCCGGTTGCCCTGTTCGTGGTGGTGCCGCTGGTCTTCGTCGTCACCTGCGGCGAGATCGACCTGTCGTTTCCCGCAACCATGGGCTTTGCCTCCTGGGTGTTCGCGCTGGTGGTGCAGGCCGGCTACGATCCGTTTCTCGGCATCGCAGCGGCGATTCTCACCGGCACGCTGCTCGGCTTTCTCGTCGGATCCCTGGTCGTTTATGGCGGGCTGTCGTCGCTGATCGCCACGCTCGGCATGAATTTCCTGCTGCGGGGACTGATCCAGATCATCAACGAGGGCAGGTCGACGGCATTGACCGGTCTCAGCGACAGCTGGGCGTACACCATCTTCTCCGGTCAGGTTTGGGGTTTTCCGGTACAGGTCTTCTGGGCACTCGCCTTCGTCATTTTGTCGGCAATGCTCTACAACCGGCACCGCTTCGGCGCGCAGGTGAGGGTCGTCGGCGACAACCCCGACAGCGCCCAGCAAATGGGCATCGACGTCAAGCGTGTGCGGGTGAAAGTGTTCATCTTCACCGGCATCGGGGCCGCGATCGCCGGCACGTTTTCGGTGATGATCAACTTCACCTGGTGGCCGACCGCGGGCGACGGCTATCTCTTGCCGGTGCTGGCTTCGGTGTTCGTCGGCGGCACGCCGACCTGGGGCGGCATCGGTACGGTTGCCGGCGGCGCGATCGGCGCGGTCACCGTGTCCTTCATCCAGACCGGCGTCGTGGCGGCGGGCTTGAGCGGCTTCTACGTCCAGTTCTTCAACGGGCTGATCATCATCCTGTCGCTGCTGGGGCACAAGTGGAACCAGGCGCGGTACAGGTGAGGGGCGGGCTAAATTGACGGGGACGCTCATGTTGCGGACCGCATGCCCCGACGACTGGGCAGACGCCCGTCGCTTCGTCATTCTAGAGCGGAGCAGGAGCGAAGCTCCGTCGCGTAGACCCTGGAATCCATTCCGCGACCTTGGAGTGCAGCTGCGCAGGATTACGCACCGTGGCAACGCGTTGAAGACGCGGGATGGATCCTCGGGTCTACGCTGCGTCGCTACGCTCCTTGCTCCGCCCGTGGATGACGAGGCGGGGAGGGCTCCGCCAGACTACAACAATGTGGTCGCTTGTAGGACAACAGGACAAGCGGGCGCTCACACCGCCGCCACAAACCCGTCCAGCACGCGTTTCTGGCCGGCCTTGTCGAAGTCGATGGTCAGCTTGTTGCCTTCGATGTTGGAGATGTTGCCGTTGCCGAATTTCTGGTGGAAGACGCGGTCGCCGACGCTGAAGGGCGACGGCGTGTCGGCGACGGATTTGGCGACCAGTTCGCCGTCGATGGTGCGGCCTTTGACCGAGGTGCGGCCGGCGCCGTAGCCGCTGTCGGTCTCGCCATAGCCGATGCGCTCGACCTGGTGGCCGGAGCGCGAGCCCCAGTTGCGGTCGGTGGCCTCGGTGCGGTTGGCCTGCGCGCGCTGCCAGCCGGGCGTGGCATAGGTGTTGGAGAAGGCGCCGGATTTTTCCGCGCCGACATTGTCGAAGCGCGAGGCGCCGTAGGGGTTCTGCCGTCCTGCGCCCTGGCCGCCACGGCCAGAGGCGAACGAACCGCCGCCATAGGAATTCCCGTAGCCGCCATAGGAGTTGCCGCTTTCGGCGACCTCGACATGGGCTTCCGGCAGTTCGTCCAGAAAGCGCGACGGGATGGTCGATTGCCACAGGCCGTGGATGCGGCGGTTGGAGACGAACCACAAATGCAGGTTCTTCTTGGCCCGGGTCAGGCCGACATAGGCGAGGCGGCGCTCTTCCTCCAGGCCTGAGCGACCGCCTTCGTCCAGCGCGCGCTGATGCGGGAACAGGCCTTCCTCCCAGCCGGGGAGAAAAACCGTCTCGAATTCGAGGCCTTTTGCCGAATGCAGCGTCATGATGTTGACGGCGTCCAACTCGGCATTCTGCTCGGCGTCCATGACCAGGGCGACATGTTCGAGGAAGGAGCGCAGCGATTCATACTCCTCCATGGAGCGGATAAGCTCTTTCAGGTTTTCCAGCCGGCCCGGCGCCTCGACCGAACGGTCGTTCTTCCACATGTCGGTGTAGCCGCTCTCCTCCAGAATGGTCTCGGCGAGTTCGGTGTGCGGCGTGGTTTCCAGCGCCTTCTGCCAGCGCTCGAAATTGGCCGCCACTTCGCGCAAGGCCGCGCGCGGTTTCGGCTTCAGCTCGTCGCTTTCTGCAAGCTTGGCGGCTGCCTCCAGCATCGGGATGCGCAAGCTCCGCGCCGTGTCGTGGATCTGGCGGATGGTGGCTTCACCCAGGCCGCGCTTGGGGACATTGACGATGCGCTCGAAGGCGAGGTCGTCGGCGCCTTGGGCGACGACGCGGAAGAAGGCCAGCGCATCGCGGATTTCCATGCGCTCGTAGAAGCGCGGGCCGCCAATAACGCGGTAGTTGAGGCCGAGCGTGACGAAGCGGTCTTCGAATTCGCGCATCTGGAAGGAGGCGCGGACCAGGATGGCCATGTCGTTGAGATTGTGCTTGGCACGCTGGTAGGTCTCGATGGTTTCGCCGACGGCGCGCGCTTCCTCCTCGGAATCCCAGGCGGCGTGGACATGCACCTTCTCGTCGTCCTCGGCGACCTTCTCGGTGAACAGCGTCTTGCCGAAGCGACCCTCATTGTGGGCGATGAGGTGCGAGGCGGTGCCGAGGATGTGCGCGGTCGAGCGGTAGTTGCGTTCCAGCCGGATGATGGTGGCGCCCGGGAAATCCTTGTCGAAGCGCAGGATGTTGTCGACCTCGGCGCCACGCCAGCCATAGATGGACTGGTCGTCGTCGCCGACGCAGCAGATGTTGACTTTGTTTTCGCTCACGGGCCGTTCCGCGCCTGCCGGCGCAGGCCCTCCGCCCCCTCTTTTTTGCGCGCCTTCGGCGTCGCCGGAGTCGCCTCGCAACGGCTCGGACGCCCGGTCGGGCTTGCGGCCTTCGGCCGATCGCGCTTTACCCTCCCCTGGATGGGGAGGGTCGCCCCGAAGCGGCGGGGGGGGGGGACTGGCGCCGGCGCGGGCGGGCCCCCCCCCCCCCCCGGGCCGGCCGCCGCGCCCCCCCCCCCCCCCCCGGGGCGGGGGGGGGCCCCCCCCCCCCCCAGTGCGCCGCGGCGCCGCCCAGGGCGCCGCCCCGGCCCCCCAACGGCGCTGAGATCATCGCCGTGATCCGCCATCATTCCGGCCGCTCCCCAGCCTTGGCCTCGTG